>CANHYD010000148.1 GCA_947464705.1 Verrucomicrobiota bacterium
GAAACACCCGAGACCCTCGCTCCCCAGATCCGGCCTTGGGCCGAAGAGGGCTGGTTGAACGTTGTGGGCGGCTGCTGTGGCACGACTCCGCCGCACATCCAGGCCATCGCTGAAGCGGTCAAGGGACTGGCACCGCGCACGACACCCCACCTCGAGCCACTCTTGCGCCTCAGCGGCATGGAGGCCTTCAACCAGACCCGCGAGACCAACTTCATTAACATCGGAGAGCGGGCCAACGTGACGGGCTCGCCGCGATTCTCCAAACTCATCTTGGCCGGCGACTACGATGCCGCTTTGGAGATTTGCAAACAGCAGGTCGAGGCGGGTGCCCAGATCATCGACATCAACATGGACGAGGGAATGCTCGACGGCGCTGCGGCGATGTCGAAGTTCCTCAATTTGATCGCCGCCGAGCCCGACATCGCCCGAGTGCCGATCATGGTCGATTCCTCGAAGTGGTCGGTGCTGGAGACGGGCCTGCGTTGCCTCCAAGGCAAGGGCATTGTGAATTCTATTTCGCTCAAGGAAGGCGAGGAGCGATTCTTGGAACAAGCACGACTCATCCGTCGCTACGGTGCTGCGGTCGTGGTGATGGCCTTCGATGAACAGGGACAAGCAGATTCCTTGGCACGCCGCATTGAGATCTGCCAACGCAGCTATGACCTTCTGACCCAGCGCGAACAGTTTCCGCCGCAGGACATTATTTTCGATCCCAATATTCTCACGGTTGCTACCGGGATCGACGCCCACAACAACTACGCGGTGGACTTCATCGAGGCGACCCGATGGATCAAAACCCACCTACCCTTGGCCAAGGTCAGCGGCGGCGTGTCCAACATCAGCTTCAGTTTCCGGGGCAACAACCATGTCCGGGAGGCAATGCACAGTGCCTTCCTCTTCCACGCAATTCAGGCAGGGCTCGACATGGGCATCGTCAATGCCGGGATGCTGGAAGTTTACGAGGAGATCGAGACAGGGCTTCGGGAACTGGTGGAGGATGTGCTCCTCAATCGCCGACCGGACGCCACAGAGCGCCTGGTCACCTATGGCGAAGAGCTGCGCCGCAAATCCGGTCCTGGCGGCGTCGCCGAAGCCAAGGCCGACGAGGCTTGGCGGTCGGAACCCGTCGAAAAGCGCCTGGCGCACGCGCTGGTCAAGGGCATTGACGCTTTCGTGGATCAGGACACCGAAGAAGCCCGCCAGAAACTCGGACGACCACTTTCGGTGATCGAAGGCCCCCTCATGGACGGGATGAACCATGTCGGCGACCTCTTTGGCGCTGGAAAGATGTTCCTTCCGCAAGTGGTGAAGTCCGCCCGGGTGATGAAGAAGTCCGTCGCCTACCTCACGCCCTTCATGGAGGCCGAGAAGGCGGCCGCGGTGGCAGGCGGGTGCGAGGTTCGAACCCAAGGAAAAGTACTGATGGCCACCGTCAAGGGCGATGTCCACGACATCGGTAAGAACATCGTCGGGGTGGTTTTGGGGTGCAACAATTACGAGGTCATCGACCTGGGTGTCATGGTATCTTGCGAGAACATCCTCAAGGCAGCCCAGGAACATCAGGTGGATGTCATCGGTCTCAGCGGTTTGATCACCCCATCGCTGGATGAGATGGCCCATGTCGCCCGCGAGATGGAACGTCTCGGCATGCGCCAACCCCTCCTGATCGGCGGCGCCACGACGAGCAAGGCGCACACCGCCATCAAGCTGGCCCCGGGGTATTCGCAGCCGGTGATCCATGTTCTCGATGCCAGCCGTGCCGTTCCGGTCGTCAGCAACCTCATTAATCCAGACCTGAAGGGGGCCTACGTCGCCCAGATCCGCGACGAGTACCAGAGCCTTCGTAGCAGCCATGCGGCGGCCAATACGCCGCTCCTGAGTTTGGAACAGGCCCGCAGTCAGGGCGCTCGGCTCGATTTCTCGGACCTGCCTCACCCGGAGTCCACCGGAGTACGCGTCCTAGAAGATGTCCCCCTCGAGACCCTCCGGCCCTATATCGACTGGTCCCCGTTCTTCCACACTTGGGAACTGCGCGGGCGGTACCCGGCCATTCTGCAGCATGAGAAGTATGGCGAAGAGGCCCGAAAGCTATTCACCGATGCGCAAGCATTGCTCGATGACCTCATCGCCCGAAAGCGCATCCGAGCCTGCGGTGTCTATGGGATTTTCCCGGCCAACCGCGATGGGGACTCAGTTCAGGTTTATACCGACAATTCCCGCTCCAGCGTCCAAACAACCTTCCACATGTTGCGTCAGCAAGTGGTCAAAGAAGACGGAACACCGCAGTGGTCATTGGCTGACTTTGTGGCTCCCAAGGGCGCTGAAGACCACGTCGGAGCCTTCGCGGTCACCACCGGCATCGGACTCGATGAAGTGGTGGCCGCCTACAAGGCCGCACACGATGATTACAACGCCATCATGGCCGAGGCCTTGGCCGACCGACTCGCGGAGGCCTTTGCCGAGTACTTGCACCAAAAGGTTCGGAAGGAATGGGGCTACGGCTCTCAAGAACATCTGAGTGCCGAAGACCTCATCGAACAGCGCTACCGCGGGATCCGGCCTGCCGGAGGCTATCCGGCCAGCCCGGACCACACCGAGAAACAGACCCTCTGGACACTCCTCGATGTGGAAGCCCGAACTGGCATCCGACTCACGGAAAGCTGTGCCATGTGGCCCGGCAGCAGCGTCAGCGGACTTTATTTTGCCCATCCCCAGTCCAAGTACTTTGGAGTGGGCAAGCTCGGGCGCGATCAAGTCACCGATCTGGCCCGCCGAAAGAGTGTTCCGGTGGCCGAGATGGAGCGTTGGTTGGGACCGTGGCTCGCCTATGAACCATCTCGTGGATCCTGAGCCCGCGTTTCCCGGATTGCGCCTGCGTGCATAACTGCCAACTTGGAGAAGAATTTTTATGTCGAAGCCTACGATTACTGCCTATCTCAAACCCTGGTGCGGCTGGAGTGCCGGTGTGCGTGCCGTCTTCAAGAAGTACGAACTCACCTTCGAAGAGCGCGACATCATCAATCGCCCTGAATTCTTTGACGAAATGGTCCAAAAGACCGGGCAAACCAAGCAGCCCACCATCGAGATCAACGGCAAGGTGCTCGCAGACGTTTCTGGTGAAGAAGTGGAAGCCTGGCTGCTGCAGAATGGCATTGTGAACCCGAACAACCGCACCCCTGAAGTGCCCATCAACCAACCCTGCGCTCATGAGATGCCTGGGGCATCCGGGTCCGCCGCTCCTCAGGCCGCCCCGTTGGCCTTCAAGCGCTGAGACTGAGTCCCAATCTCCTCCTGGCATCCCATGCATCCATCCCGTGCCGGCTTTCGGTTGTCCATCGGGTCCTGGCTGCTGGCGATGCTAGCGGTTCTGGTCAGCCTCCCGGCCACTCAGGCCGACCCGACCTTCGACGAAACCGTCGACTTCATCCGGCGCACGGTCGAAGAGCACGGTCAGTTCCGGAATATCGCCGGGGGAGGCCGCATCCGAGTGAAACTAGGTCAGGTACTGGGGCGACGACTGCGCTTCCGGACCGTCGCCACCGATGGGATCCCAGGCAGTCTCGACCGCAGCGAATCCACCGAATTTTCGCTCGCCGATTTGGATCCCGATGCCACCCATGTGCGGTTGTGGTTTGCCGGTGAGCGTCAGGCCTTCGCGGTGTGGATGACCGATGCCGGCCGCGTTAGCGGCGTACGCCGATGGCAGGACGCCAATGAAGAGATGCCTGCCCGCTCAGTCTCATCAGGTTGGATTGCGGTGGACGATGAGACTCAGGCTCAGGCACTGGCCAAAGCCCTCAACCACGCCATTCGTCTCGCCGGTGGATCCTCGCGCAGCAGCACCGCCGATCAATTCTTCGGCGCATCCCCTTCCCGTCGCAGCTATCCCGCCACGCCGGTGACTGGCCGTGTCCATCATGTGGTTTCCTTGGATGATGCTGTGGCCCTCATGCGTTTTCGATTGGAGCGCGAACCCGACTCCTTCTCCACGGTGAGCCCCACCGCCCCAGAAGTGGCCGGCCTGCCGCAAATACCGCTCAAAGCCTCTCCGCTTCAGGTCACATTGCCTGGCGATGGGCGCGACTTCGAAACCAACATCATCGACGTGGTTCGTTTCACCTGGCCCACCGATGCCAATGGTAATTCCCTCACCGCACTTCTGAGCGAATCCGAATCCTTTGTGGCTGCCGGCGTTTCGCCGCGCGACCCGACCGCCTTGCGCTGCCAATTGTTGCAACTGCCACTGACAGCGGGGCAACTGCCCCCACTGGGAACACAAATCGGTGCCAACACGCCCGTCCGCTTGTGGATGTCGATGGGCGAACCTTGGCCCAACGGCGTGGAAGGCTTTTTCTGGATTGCCCGAAAGCAGGATGGCTCACGGAGTTGGCCGGTACGTTTGGCGATGTCCAAAAAATCCAAAGAATTCGGTCCTGACGCAGTCAAGAACTCGGCAACAGCCCTGGGCCTCAAACCCTCGGAAGGGCTCACCCGCATCTTGGAAGACAACGCCAAGGCCGAAAAAGCCGCCCGTAAAGCCGACAAGTGAGCGCCGGAGAATCCCGCCCGCCGTTCAGCAGACGGAACAGGCGATATTCCTGAACGATCTACCCGCTGCTCCAGGCCCCCCCAGACTCCTCCAACCCTCGCCTACACTCCGAAAACACGCCGGACGAACTCGCGACTCCGACGGTGGTTTTCAACGGCGGTCCGGGTAATTTTGGTTCCTCCCTCCAGCGCCAGTTCCACTGAAAAACGCCGAGGCAGGCTCTTGGAGTTGGCGAATGCGGCGATCTCGGAATAGTCGATATCGCCTTGATCCAGGTCCTCCCACCAGACCTGTCCCCGGCTTTGGCGCAGGTGCCAAGACACCACCCGCTCTCCGTACTGCCGCAACGCATCCATCGGCACGATTCCCCCTCGGTACATCCAATGGGTATCGATGCAGAAATCTACCTCACCGGCCCGGGTCACCGCAAAATTGTGATGGTACTCGCGACCCTGTCGGCCCAACTCCGGAGTGTGATGATGCACACCGAGTCGCAATTTCAAGGCCTTCAACTCCCGCCCCAATCGGGCCAGTGCCCGCCCCTGATTGACCAACTCTAAATCGGTCTTTTCACGACCGATCGGATCCAAATTGCACACAATCACCTCGAACCCCGATTGAGCAGCAACCTTGGCACCCGCCACCAGACGCTCCACAACGCCCTCTGCCCCATCCGTATGAAGAGCACCTCCCGTATACAAGCTGACCGGACGTAATCCCTTAGCCCGGAGTTTGGCGGCAAACTCGGCGTTCTTATCGGGATGCGCCGAATCGAGATTGCCCTCCGCATAGTCATAGCCGGCATCTCGCAACCCGGAGAACACCTCATCGAGGTGTGCGTTCAGATCCTTGCCATCCCGCTGGTAGTATTGGCCCCAACCATACAACTGACTTCCCACCATCCCCGCCGTCTTCGCCTCAGCCGCCCCCAACGCCACCCCAGCCATCGCCAAGGACGACGCGCTCAAGAAATTTCTGCGCGACCACATGCTCATCCACCGACTGAAATCCGAATCCGTCCCCCTTCCAAGTTTCAAAACCAGGATCCGAACAACGAAACCCAACCAACTCCGGCCCCGAATCTTCCAATCCCGCCGACACAATTTTCCCCAACGCCCATCGTCCCGTCTTATCACCGCAACCCTCGGTACGACCCGAGTCTCTCGGGCCATCCCCGCCTCGCCCGGCGACCCAGGGAACGGACGGTGAGACACCGTCCCTACCGGAACCCGCGGGCCTGCTGGCCCGCATCGCCACCAGCGGCCCCCAGGCCGCTGCCACCCCCGGTAGGGCCCGAGTCTCTCGGGCCATCCCCGCCTCACCCGGCAGCCCAGGGAACGGACGGTGAGACACCGTCCCTACCCGAACCCGCGGGCCTCCTGGCCCGAATCGCCACCAGCGGCCCCAGGCCGCTGACACCTCCCGGTAGGGCCCGAGTCTCTCGGGCCATCCCCGCCTCACCCGGCAGCCCAGGGAACGGACGGTGAGACACCGTCCCTACCGGAACCCGCGGGCCTCCTGGCCCGAATCGCCACCAGCGGCCCCAGGCCGCTGCCACCCCCTGGTAGGGCCCGAGTCCCTCGGGCCAGCCCCACCTCACCCGGCAGCCCAGGGAACGGACGGTGAGACACCGTCCC
>CANHYD010000149.1 GCA_947464705.1 Verrucomicrobiota bacterium
GAAGATCGCCCAAAGTGACGGATTCTTGAGCATGGGAAAGTGGAGGCAGACCGCAATCGACCCCGGAGCATTCATGGTTTTAAGGGAACGGAGACCGGAGCCGGAGCAGTGGAAACAAACTCCAACAAGTCAGCCACGGCTTCCAGAGACAATCCGGAAAGGAGTCCTTCGGGCATCAACGACTGGCCGGAGCTGCGCATGGAGCGGACCGCGCGACGCTCCAGGGTGAGTTCCCCGCCGCCGCCGAGGCGCAGCGTCACCTGGGTGGGGGTTTCCCGGGCGATCAAGGCCGAGTGGGTTTCCCCGTCCGCTGTCTCCACCGCAAAGGCGATGTACTGAGGGGCCACCTCGGCATGCGGTTGTGCCATGCTGGTGAGCAGCTTGGCTTTTCCAGCGGTGCGCACGGTCACCAGATCGGGCCCCACCGCATGACCCTCGGAACCGGCACGATGACAGGCCGCGCAGCGTTCGCGAAAAATCAACCCGCCTCGAGCCTTCGAACCGGACACGGTCAGGGCCGGTTGGAGCGCGGCCACGGTGTCGGCGCTGGAGGGTTCCTTCGGGAGCCATCGCAACGCAGCCAACGCTACGGCGGGGCTCGAATGGGACTGAAGGCTGCGGGTGGTTGCCGCGGGGATGTCCGCCGGGTCGACTTCACCCCGCTCCACCGCCGCCAGCAGCGCCTGGGCGCGCTCCGGGCGTTGGGCCAGCAACGCCACCGCGACCGCCCGATCTTCAGCCCGATAGCCTTTCCAGGGCTTGAGAACCCTTTCGGCCACGGCCGGGTCATTCAATCGCCCCAAGGACTGGAGGGCCGCTGCACGAACACGGGGCGAGCCCGTCACCAGCAATCGGCTCAACGGTTCAATGACCTCACCCGGACGCCCCACCGCGAGCAACTCCACCGCTTGGATGCGATCTGACTCCAACTGTCCTTCCTCACCGGCACGGACGATGGCGGATCGAAACAACCTCTGCAGTCGCGCCTCCGATTCCCGGGAAACCGCCGATTTGCCGGAGCGAGCCGCAGCTGCGAGGAACCCACGGACCATGCGCGGCGCCAGAGCGGACCATTCGGGGCTGCCCACCCGGTCCAGAAAAAGGTCCACGTCACCAGGAAGCCCTTGCGAGCCCATCACCGTCGCGATCGCCTCCAGCAACTCGCCACTGCGCGGTCGCTGGATGAAGCCCGGATCCTGAGCCAGGCCTGCGAGCACCTCTCCGGCACCGGTGGAGAGGCCGCTCAAGACCGCCGCCTGCACCCAGGGATGACCGCCGTCCCGCAGGAGGAGGCGGGCCAAGGCCTTGTTCCGTTCAGTCCCCGACCAGGCTCCCAGGGTCAGGGCCACTTGGCATCGGACTCGCAATGACGGATCTTCCACCAAACTCAGGAGCCGTGCTTGAAGACTCTTGGTCGCTGGATCCGAGCCCGCCACCCGGGGCTCAACCCATTTCACGGCATGCTCGCGAACCCGTTCATCCCGGTCGGCCAGGGCTGTTTGCAGGTGGCGCGCGCCCTCCAGCGCCTTCAACCCGTCGAGCGAATACAAGGCATGCAGTCGGGCCAGCGGGACGGCCGATTGCTGGAGCAACCGCTCCAATTCCGGCACGGCTGAACGGTCCTGACGTTCGTGGATCAATCGCGAGGCCGTCTCACGGATCCATCCATTCGGGCTTTCGAGAGCGGCCACGCACTGGCTCACCGAGGCTTGGCTCCACCGCCGGGGAGCCGGTCTTTGGAAACCCTCGGGAACCACCCGCCAGATTCGTCCGCGGTCGTTGCCGCTATTGAGGTCCAAGTGCTGTTTGATGGCCTCGGGGATGGACCACGGGTGCTCGATGACCTCCCGGTACATGTCCACAATGTAAAGGCAACCATCGGGCCCATTCTGGAAATGCACCGGCCGGAACCAGGTGTCTCGCGAGGCCAAAAACTCGACGTCCTGTTCATCGGCCGGACGACGTGCCACCCAACCCACCCCGTCGGCGTGCAGCACCTTCCGATGGACCAAGTTGCCCCCGGCATCACCGATGAAGACATTGTCCACAAACTCCGGACCGAAGGCATCTCCGCGGTACACCGTCGCTCCGGTCGCACCCGTGAAATAGCCGGAGACACGGCCTCCCCCCTCGACCATGCCGGGGACGACGCCACTGATGCGCCAACGGGTCCGGACTATTCGCCAAGGCTCATCCGGGCTGATCCGGAACACCTCAGCCGCGGGCCCATCGGCTGCGATGCTGACCCGCGGGGACGGCAGAGCGACCCAGGGATTGCGCGAGGCATGCGCCCAGTCCATGGCCATCCACTGGAGGTGATCGCTGTTGCTAGACACGAAGCGATTGCCCACCGAATCGAAGGAGAGGCCATACTGGCCGCCACCGGTCTCCGGACGGAGCGTCTCGGTGGCAGGATCCAAGCTGAAATCCAGCCCCCGCAAATCCAGCCCGTGGCCTTCAGAGCCCGCCGGAGCCACACGGTTACCTCCGTTGGGTCCGGTGGCCCCGTAGAGGCGGTGATCCAACCCCCAATTGAAGGAATTGAGGAGCGCTTGGACATTGAGCCGGGCTACCCCGCTGCCGAATCCGCTCACCACGACACGGCGCTCATCGGCCCGACCGTCGCCCGTGGTGTCCTTGAGCCACACAATATCCGGCGAGGCTCCGACGTAGAGCCCGCCCCGGGAACAAATGAGGGCTGTCGGCCAGGGCAAGTGATCGGCAAAGACCGTGGAACGGTCGAAGCGGCCATCCCCATCGAGATCCTCGAGCATTCGGATCCGCCCGGCATGCGGGGTTTCATCCCGCCGCTCGGAATAATCGATCATCTCAGCCACGAACGCGCGGCCGTCCTCGTCGAAAGCCATGGCCACCGGACTCACCACCTGGGGCTCACTGGCCGCCAATTCTAGCTGGAACCCCTTCCGTATCTGGAACGTCTCCCGGGCTCGATCGGGGGGTACAGGCGCGAAGCGGGCCAAGTCGGCCGCAGCCACATTCGTCGCCCGATCGGTCTTCCCGTAAGCCTCCGAGTAGCTCACCCGGGTCTTAGGGGGCGACGTCGACTCCGCCCCTGAGCAAGCCCAGGTAACCGCAAGGGCGGCCACGGCGTAGCGCACGACATCCCAACCCGGAGAGTTCACGCCCCCCAGAATGCTGGGAAGGCGCGAGCAAAACCAACCCGCAATTGCGCCCAAGACAACTCCAGGCTCAACGCTGGGCTGCCCGCTGCAAGGCTTCAGCCACAATGCCGGGTGTCAGCACCACGGGCAGGACTTCCGGGGCTTTGGCCGGGTCCGCGGAATACACCAGAACCAAGGGCACACCCCGGCGGCCATGTTGTTTCAATTCTTCGGCAATGAGCGGATCTCCATCGGTAAAATCGCCCTCGAAGACCCGGACTCCCAATTCTTGGATGCGCCCCCGAGTAGCGTCGATATCGATGGCCGTCGCCTTGTTCCACTTGCAGTTCAGACAACTATCGGCCGTGAAGTCCACCATCACCGGATGCCCCTCGCGACGGGCTTGCTCGACGGCCGCGGTGCTCCATTTCTGCCACTCCAACCCCTTAACCCGTTGGCCTGCCGGCGTGCGCCAGTCCAATTGACGTTCCAAGAATCCGAAGTAACCGGCCAGCACCAGCAGGGCGGCGATGGCCATAGCCCAACCCCGGCTCCGGGTCGAACGCTGCACGAACTCCCCCCAGACCCAAGCCGCCGCTGCCAAGACCACCAGGAACAACCCGAACCACAACACCCCCGTGCCCGATTCCCCCAAACGGCCGGCGGTGAACCAGAACAACCACATCGCCGTCGCCAGCATGGGGAAGCCCATGGCCACCTTGAATCGAACCATCCAAACACCCGGCCTCGGCAGGAAGCGCAACCAAGCCGGTTCCCAACAGAGGGCCACGAATGGCAACGCCAGCCCCGCACCGATGGCGATGAAGAACAAGAGGATCACCAACGGGGGCTGGAGGAAGGCGAAGGCCAAGGCCGAAGCCAAGAAGGGCGCCGTGCACGGAGTCGCTAAAACGGCCGCCAGCACGCCATTGAAAAAGGCCCCACTCCACCCCTCTTTTGAGGAAAGGTCCGAGGCTTTCTGCATCGCAGATCCGCCCAGAGTCAGCTCGAACACCCCGAAAAGATTGAGCGCTACCAGGGTGATGAGCACCGTAATCAGCACGCGAAAGATCGGGTTCTGAAATGGCGCGCTCCAACTGGCCGTGCCGCCCGCCGCCTGCACTGCCAAGGCCACACCGGCCAAGACCAAGAACGAGGCCAGCACCCCGGCCCCGTACACCAAGCCGAGCGTCCGGACCCGCCGGGGCTGCTCCTTGGCCTGCTGGACGAACCCAAGCACCTTGAGCGCCAAGACCGGTAGCACGCACGGCATCACATTGAGAATGAGCCCGCCCACGAAGGCCGAGAGCAACTTGACGAGCAACTCCGCCACGGAGACGGGTTCACGGCTGGTCGTCGCAGGGACCGCCAGTGCGGCCACAATGGGCACGTTGAATTCCAACGGTTCGGCCGACGGCCCAGCCCCCTGCGGAACCAGCACTCCTGCCAATCGCTGGGGCCACCCAGAGTCTCCTGCAGGCACCGTTTTCCGGAGGCGCAGGAACCCGTTCTGCGGATCCAGCGCTTCGGTTTTGACCGACACCGGTGCCAGGCCACCCACGGACTCGAAGGGAAACACATCAAACCCCGAAACCCCAGAACCGGGCTTCCAAGAAACCAGCAGCTTTCGGGGTACAACTCCCTCGGCCGTCTCCCAAGTCGCGATCAGGGGTAGGTCTTGAACCAGGCGCGGCACGCGTTGCTGGGCCGCCTGGATCTCCGCTGCATGAACTGAAGCCTCAGCCTGGCTGCCAACCGTGACGGTCGTCTCGACCGTGGCGTTACCCGGGACACATTCTTCATGACATTCGAGCCAACGGACCTTGGCCTTCAGGGTCACCGGACCGAGCGCTTGGCTGGCAGGAATCTCGATGGGCACCCGCAGCAACACCGTCCCGGAATAGGTGAGTGTCACGAACTCCTTTTCGATGGTCTTGTCGGGCACGGGCCACTGGATGGCTCCCGCCGTGATGCCCGATGGCAGGGTCCACTCGACCCGAGTCTTCATCCCCACCTCATCACCGGCATTGCGCCAGTAAACATGCCACCCCTCCGCCATTTGAAGGCGGATGGCCGCCGTGACGGTGGAACCGGGCCGGACGGTGGACTGGTCGACCCACAATTCGACGCGGGTGGCCGATTCCGCCCGCATTTCCCACTGTCCGGCCATCCAGCACAGCGAGAGCAATAATCCGATCCAGCGCATGGAAGAATCAAAAGGGACTGCAAGCCCCTTGTCCAATGCTTCTGCCGGCTCTCTGGCCTCCTAAAAACGCCCGCACTGCAGCGGGCGGGCGGGCGGGGCATCGACCCAGCGCATTGCCGGACCGAGCGATGGAAAAGAGCCGGCCAGATCGGAACGTGTGCCCTGCCAGGCGCAGTAAAAATAAAAGAGGCGCGATGGAAACCATCGCGCCTTCAAAGGGAAGAAAAAACCAGAACGGCCGTTTAGCGGCGGTTGCGGCGGAGGGCGGCAGCGCCCAAGAACGCAGCACCGACCACTCCGAGAGCCACCGTGGTGGGCTCCGGAACATTGGCGGTCACGGTGAGCTTGAAGTTGTCAGCCTGAGCATTGTTCAACTTGCGAAGAGCCCAATCGCTATCGCCAACGCTGGTCTTCTGCCAGAAGTCGTCGCTCGAGACACCCACGTTCAGGTGAGGCTGACCAGAGGTCGAGGTCGCACCACCGATGAGCAAACCCTTGTCGGCGGCCGAGGTGGCACCCGAGAAGCTCACGGTCACCGTGAAGTTCTTGGGGAGCTTGAGTTCGCCGTACTGGGCCACAAAGGGGGCGTAGTCGAAGGTCGCCGTGTTGACGCCCGAGGAGATTCCGATGTTCGGGACGGACAAGAGCTTGGTGTACGGGGAGGCGACACCGCTGATCGGAACTCCGTCATTGGCGTAGATGTTCAGGGTCATCGAACCACCCAGAGAGGCCGAGTAGTAATCGAAGGTCAGCCCAGTGAAGGTGTATCCTTCGGAGGGCAGAGTGATTTGGTCACCGTATTCAAAGC
>CANHYD010000150.1 GCA_947464705.1 Verrucomicrobiota bacterium
CGGCCGGAAGCCTATATATTATTGAGTTGGATGGTTCTACCGGTGGCACTACTGCTCTCGGCGTGCCGACGAGCTTTACTACGACTAAACCCGGCACCCCACCAGTCGTGACAGCTGGTGCAACGTCTTTTGTCGAGGGCACCGAGCCTAGCGCAGGAGTGGCAGCGACCGGCTTGACCTATACCGGAACCAACGCCACAGGCCTTGCCGCCAAGACCGGCCTCGACATCACTTCTGTCCCCCGCGCGCAGGCAGCACTCACCCGAATCCGCAACTCCATCGATAAGTTGGCTCAGGATCGCGCGTCGTTGGGTGCTGTGCAAAGCCGACTCAACTTCACCAATGAACAGTTGACGGTGACTAAGGAAAATCTCAGCGCCGCCATCTCGCGCATCGCCGACGTCGACGTGGCCGAAGAGGCCACCGCCTACGCCCGCTACCAGATCTTGGTGCAGTCCGGCACTTCAATGTTGGCCCAAGCCAACAAGATGCCTCAGAGCGCATTGCAGCTGCTCCAGGGCTGATCTTCCCGACAAGATCAACCGAGAGTCCGCAAAAGGGGATCCCATACCATGGGATCCCCTTTGTGCATTTTGAGGCATCGGCGTTCCGCCGACCGACCCGAGAAATAAAAAGCCCGGCCGAAGCCGGGCGTTTTTGTAGCAGGTGTTTTGGTGAACGAAGAAGTTTAGGAGAATGACGGATAAACTCGCCGATCAACCACGCCTGAATCGTGGATCAGCCGTTGTTGCCAATGGCCTCGACCGGGCAGCCTTCCATGGCCTCTTTGCAGGCGGCTTCTTCTTCGGGCGTGGTCGGCTGCTTCATCACGTAAGAATATCCGCCGTCATCCCATCGGGTGTAATTCTTCGGCGCGGTTTCGCGGCACAGGTCGCAGTCGATGCACTGGTTGTCCACGAAGTACTTGCCTGCGACGTTCTCGGAATACCGGTTAGCAATGTCAGCCATAAGTCAAAAAGTGGCCCCTTTTATCGGGGGCGCAAGCCACAGGTGCAAGCCACTTTTCCTGATTTTATTGGGTTTTAAACAAAACACGCATCTGGGGATGCGGGACCCACCGCGTCGCTCGCTTCAGCGAGCAACCTGACGGACCAGCGTCTCCACCAAGCCATCGATGGTATGGATCCGTGCCTCGGCCGTAGGCTTCAGCCCGAGGGAATCCAGGGCTTTGCTGGTCTCCGGTCCGATGCTGAGGGTCCGAGGTGGCCCTTCTTTCCGCAGCGCCCCCGGTAAGTCGAAACGCTCATGGAAATGTTGGACCGCCGAACCACTGGCAAAGGTAATCCAGTCGGCTCCCTCTTCCCGGAAGCGGGCAGCCGCTCCGTTCACATCGGCAGTCTCTGGGACGGTGCGATAGCTGGCCACCTCGTCCACGATGCCCCCGCGTTCCTCAATCAAGCGGGCCAGTTCGGAGGGCGTCTCTTCGGGGCGAATGACGAGGAAGCGCAAGTTCTCGATGGACTCCACCTGGGCAATGGCGTCGGCCACCTTGGCGGCGACGAATTGTTCCGGCATGGCATCCACTTGCAGATGCAGTTCGGAGAGCTTGGCGGAGGTCGCCGGCCCCACCGCAGCGATTCGCACGTTGCCGATGCTGCGAATGTCGGGATAGGCCTTGAAAAAGGTGTCGAAGAACGAGCTCACCCCATGGGGACTCGTGAACACCAGCCAGTTGTACTCGGTGATCCCTACGATGCATTCCACCAGCGGCTGCAGGGCCTTGGGCGGCTCAATTCGCAGGGTCGGGATCTCCAGTACATCGGCCCCGAGTTCTCGAAGGCGACGTCCCAGTTCCGAAGCCTGACTTCGGGTCCGAGTCACTACCACACGACGGCCATGGAGCGGGCGCTGCTCGAACCAATTCAAACTCTGGCGTTCCGAGACCACCCCACCAACCACGATGATCGCCGGGCTGGAGAGACCGGCCTTCTCGGTGGCCTCCGCTAAAGTGGCCAACGTCGCATCGACCGAACGCTGCCGAGCTGTAGTCCCCCATTGGATTAACGCAGCGGGGGTTTGCGGATCCTTGCCGGCCCCGATGAGCAGGCTAGAAATCTCCCGGAGGCGCTCCACACCCATCAAGATAACCAGAGTGCCGGGCGATTTCGCCAAGGCCCCATAATCGATGCACGTCTCGGGCTTGGTGGGATCCTCGTGTCCAGTGATGACTGTGAATCCGGAACAGTGGTCGCGATGCGTCAGTGGAATACCCGCGTAATTGAGCGCAGCGGTGACCGAGGAAACACCGGGCACCACCTCGAAGGGAACTCCTGCCTCCGCCAATTCGTTCGCCTCTTCGCCGCCACGGCCAAACAGGTACGGATCCCCACCCTTGAGACGGACGACGGTCCGGCCGGCCTTGGCTTTTTCCACCAGCAATTGATTCAGATCGTCTTGCGGGATTGCATGCGCAGCGGCCCGCTTGCCCCCGTAGATACGCTCGGCATGGGCGGGGGCCAGTGCCAATAGAGCGGGCTCAACCAAAGCATCGTACACGACGACGTCCGCCCGCGCCAACACCTCGGCTCCACGCCGAGTGAGCAACCCTTCGTCGCCCGGACCTGCGCCCACCAGATACACCATCCCTTTGGACTTCATGAGTGGCCGAGGGTAACCAGAAAATCCCCAGTCACCAAGGCAGGAACCAGACCCAAGCACCTCCGGAGCCCCCCGGTCGGTTGGCGATGATTGCGCCTGACTTGCCCGGGCCTCTGAGCAGAATCGCCGAATGATCTCCTTCCGCAGGGCCGGATTGCCGATGCTGCTGACGCTGTGGGTGGGCGCTTTCGGTGCAAGCCTCGTGGTTCACGCTGCGGTCGATCCCAGCGAAGTGGGGCGGCGCATTGATCGAGAGCTCACGTCCCTGCAAGTTCTCTACCGGGAGCTCCATCAACGCCCCGAGCTATCCTACCAAGAGGCGGAAACCGCTCGCCGCGTCGCCGATGAATTGGAGCGCGCCGGCGTCGCAGTCACCCGCCAAGTTGGCGGCCATGGCGTGGTGGGCGTGCTCACCAACGGCGTCGGACCGGTGCTGCTGCTGCGGGCCGACTTGGATGGGCTGCCAGTCCGGGAGCAGACGGGACTCCCCTTCTCCAGCACTCACCGCATGACCAATGATCTCGGCGAATTGGTGCCCACCATGCATGCCTGTGGCCACGACATTCATATGGCGAGCCTGATCGGCAGCGCTCGGGTCCTTGCTGGAATGCGAGCCGCCTGGAAGGGAACCGTAATCTTCCTCGGGCAACCCGCCGAAGAACGGGGAGGTGGGGCGCGAGCTGTCTTGAAGGATGGGCTTTTCGAGCGGTTCCCCAAACCCACGGCCTGTGTCGCCCTGCATTGCAATGCATCGCTACTGACGGGGCATCTCGGCTTTGTGGAGGGCTTTACCTTCGCCAATGTGGATTCGATGGACATCCACGTTCGCGGAGTCGGTGGTCACGGTGCCTATCCCCACCTGACCAAAGACCCGATTGTCTTGGCCTCGCAAATCGTGTTGGCCCTCCAAACCGTGGTAAGTCGTGAGACTCGCCCCGGGGACCCCGCGGTGGTGACCGTGGGATCGATCCATGGCGGAGCCAAACACAACATCATCCCCGATTCTGTCCACCTCCAATTGACGTTACGCAGCTACACCGACGAGGTCCGCCAGAACACGCTGTCTTCGATTCGACGGATTTGCAAAGGCTTGGCCGAGAGTGCCGGACTGCCGCCGGAGCTGTACCCGGAGATCACCCTCGCCAATGAATTCACGCCGGCCCTCTACAATGACCCCAAATTGACGCAACAGCTGGCCACCACGGCCCGACGTTGGTTGGGGGAGGGTCGGGTGCAAACTCTGCAACCGGTCATGGGTGGCGAAGATTTTAGTGAATTCGGCCGAACCGCCGACAAGATCCCCATCTGCCAGTTCTGGCTCGGAGTGGTTTCACCCATTGCCAATGCCGCCGCCGTTCGCTCGGCCAAGCCCCTGCCCTCGCTTCATTCTCCCTACTTCCAACCACAACCTGAGCCCACCTTGCGAACAGGGATCACGGCCCTGGTGGCGACCGTTTTGGAACTCGCTCCGTCGGCCCCCTAATTTTCTGGCCTCACAACGGTTGCCGTCGCGATCAAGGCAGCCTCTTTAGAAGTCCAGGGCCAAACTGTCGGCCGCCACAGCCGACTCCAGACAAAGACGTGCCCGCCCCAAATCGCGCGGCTGCGCTGCGTCTTCAGTCGTGGGAATTTCGGAGCTCGGTGTTCCAGCAGTTGCCCACAACCGAGCCAGGCTATCGATCAGAGCTGCCGCATGAATACGGCGGAAACGGCGAAGGACCCGAGCCTCCGGGACATCGCCCGAGCACAGATATCGAAAATCGTCCTCGTTCCGGCAGGCTTCCTCGATCTCCTCGGAGGCGAACCGGCCACCGGAATAGGCATGGATCAAAACACTGGCCAGCATCCGGGTGGCAAAGAGATGACCTCCGGCCTCGGCTTGAAACCCGAGCGCCGGCCACCCGACGGCACCCACAGCATCAAACACCCGTCGCAGGCGCCCCCCCTCCGGAAAGCTTCTGTCGGAGTCACGCCGGCCCATATCGGGACTCAGGTTCATGGAAAAAATCTGGCCCCGTGATGTGACAGTTCCGTGACGACATCGCGACATCGACGTCAGAAATGGCGAGGACCCGGGAGGCCGTAGCGGAGCATCAGTGACCCTGCTTAGCCCAAGACCCATCCACCCGTTCGAATCCAATTTCTCCAAAGACATATCAACCAATCGGGATGCGTTGATTTAACTGTTGGCCCCTCAGCAGTCGGAGGATAACCTGCCGGCATGTCGAATCGTTCCGAAGCTCGGAAAACCTGGACGCGCGGTCAGGGATTTGTGGACCTGCTGGATCAGCGCATCGCCATTATTGATGGAGCGATGGGAACTGTCATCCAACGTTACAAGCTGGGTGAGGCCCAGTTCCGAGGTGAGCGTTTCAGCCAGTGGAAGGGCAAGGATCTCAAGGGCAACAACGAGTTGCTTCAGATCACTCAACCCCAGGTGATCGAAGAGATCCATCGGCACTACCTGGAGGCCGGAGCCGACCTGATTGAAACGAACACATTTTCGGCCACCACCATCGGCCAACACGACTTCTTCTTTCGCCACGCGGAGGGGCGCAAGGATCAGGCCTTCTTCAACGAGGTGATCCAGGATCCATTCCTGCGGGATTTGGCGCGGGAAATGAATCTCACCTCGGCCCGATTGGCCCGCAAAGCGGTCGATATCGTAGCTGCGGCGACCGGCATTCCGCGGTATGTCGCGGGTGCCATCGGGCCGATGCCGGTCACGACCTCGATCTCTCCGGATGTCAATGATGCCGGATTCCGCTCTGTCAGTTTCGAGCAATTGGTCACCGCCTACACCGAGCAGGTGGAGGCGCTCATCGAAGGGGGGGTGGATGTGCTGTTGGTGGAAACCATCTTCGACACGCTCAATGCCAAGGCCGCACTCTTGGCCATCCAGCAAGTCCAAGATCGGTTGCAGGTCCGTCTGCCGCTGATGATCTCCGGCACCATCACCGACCTCTCCGGCCGCACGCTGACCGGACAAACGGTCGAAGCCTTCTGGAACTCCGTCCGCCATGCCGAACCCATCACCATCGGTTTCAACTGCGCCCTCGGCCCCAAAGAAATGCGGGCTTACGTCCAGGAACTCCACCGCATCGCGGACACCAAGATCTGCGTGTATCCGAATGCTGGGTTGCCCGATCCGTTGTCGCCGACGGGTTTCCCGGAAACACCCGAGACCCTCGCTCCCCAGATCCGGCCTTGGGCCGAAGAGGGCTGGTTGAACGTTGTGGGCGGCTGCTGTGGCACGACTCCGCCGCACATCCAGGCCATCGCTGAAGCGGTCAAGGGACTGCCTCCGCGCCAGACACCCCACCTTGAGCCACTGTTGCGCCTCAGCGGCATGGAGGCCTTCAACCAGACCCGCGATACCAACTTCATTAACATCGGAGAGCGGGCCAACGTGACGGGCTCGCCGCGATTCTCCAAACTCATCTTGGCCGGCGACTACGATGCCGCTTTGGAGATTTGCAAACAGCAGGTCGAGGCGGGTGCCCA
>CANHYD010000151.1 GCA_947464705.1 Verrucomicrobiota bacterium
CAAGATGCCTTCTTGGATCTCGGACTGCACCACCACCGGAGGCACCAATGCCAAGGCCTCTCCTTCGCGGGCCAGAAGACGAATCATCGCCATATCATCAACCTCGGCCACGACACGGGGGCGCACGCCAGCGGAGGCCAGAAGCCGGTCAAATCCGGCGCGGGTGTTGCTCTCCTGACTGGGAAGGATGACGGGCACATCCTTCATTCCCTCGGGAAAGCGCAGCTTCTTTTTCTTCCACAGTGGGGTGCCCACCAGACTGACCGGCTGCTCGGCCAGCAGGTGACTGTGCCAATGGGTCTCGGAGTCCCGTCGCGCTGGTTGGTTAGAGAGCACTAGGTCCACCTGGTGGGAGTGGAGCAGCAACAGCAACTCCGGGAAGCCGCCCGACCGGATCACCACCTCGACATCGTCGCGATGAAGAACCGGTCGCAGGAACTCGAGTTGGAAATTGCGGGACAATGTGGCCACTGCACCCACCCGGAGGACTTGTCGACCGCCCCGGGGACGGTGCTGCATCACGTCCAGCAATTCTTCCCCGGTTCTCCCGATTGCCTCGGCATAATCCAGGGCGATGCGCCCGGCTTCCGTCAGCAGCAGACCGGATCGCCGGCGCTCGAAGAGCGGATGGCCCAGGCTTTCCTCCAGTTGCTTCAGCTGAAGGCTCAACGCGGGTGCCGATAAGTTCAGCTTTTTGGCCGCTCGGGTCAGGTTCAGATCCCGAGCGATCAGCCGGAAATACCGCAGGTGATGGTAGTTCAGGAAGGGCATGTTAGCGTTAGATAAAAGCTAACGGATAGTTTGAATGACTGTAGTCGTCTAAAACAAGACTCATTCCATCCTTGGGTCCATGGAATTGAATCCAGTCCTGCTGCTGCTGCTGCCGGTACCGTTGCTGCCCCTCCTTGCCGGGATGCTTTGCCGCCAGAGCCCGGAGCGCTGGGCAGGTTCTCTGGCGGTCTTCGCTGCATTGGGTTCGTTGCTCATGTCCATGGTCCTCGTCGGTGTCGTCTTCACTGCGGGCCCTACGGAGGCGCGATTGCTCTCGTGGGGGCACCAACCGATTTCTCTGCGTGTGGATGGCGTCGCCGTTACCATGGCGGTTTTGGTCTCGTTCTTGGGTTTGTCGGTCATTCGGTTTTCAAGACGGTACCTTTTCGGAGATCCTCGGCAGTCCCAGTTCTATTCGTGGATGAGCCTCACCCTAGGGGCGGTGCTGACTTTGGTCCTCGCCGGGAACCTCTTGCTGATCTGGGTCTCGTGGGTGGCGATGAGCCTGTCGCTGCACCGGTTGCTCCTGCACTTTCCTCAACGGATGGGCGCTGTCTTCTCGGCCCGGAAAAAATTCGTGGTGAGCCGTTTGGGGGATTTCTGCCTCTTGGCCGCCGTGGTGTTGGTCGACCGCCAGTACGGGACCTGGGAATTGGACAAGCTCTTCAAAGCGGCGTCGGCTGGGCAGACTGACGGGCTGCCACTCATTTGTGGCCTCTTGGCTGCCTGCGCTGCACTGAAGTCGGCCCAGTTCCCGTTCCATAGCTGGCTGCCGGACACCATGGAAACCCCGACCCCGGTCTCAGCCTTCATGCACGCGGGCATCATCAACGCCGGAGGGTTTCTGGTCATCCGGCTCAGCCCGTTGTTCGTGCAGGCGCCAGGGTCTCTCTGGGCCTTGGCGATCATCGGTTCGCTGACGGCGGGATTTGGGGCCGTCGTGATGTTGGCTCAGCCCTCGGTGAAGCGAGCCTTGGCCTATTCCACCATCGCTCAAATGGGATTCATGATGCTCGAGTGCGGTCTGGGAGCCTTCGGGCTGGCCTTGATCCACATCGTGGCGCACTCCCTCTACAAGGCCCACGCCTTCCTCCACGCCGGATCGGGCATTGGATCGAGTCCGAGGACCGCCATTGCGCTCAAGACCTCCGGGCTAGTCGTCGGTGCACTGGTCTCGGTCGCTCTGGTTGGGGGTGGCTTCGCCCTTTTGGAATGGGCCTTTCCCAGCGTGGCTCTTCCTTCCGGGTTGTTGGGCATTCCGCTGGGCTTGGCCATCACCTATGGACTGGCGCGAATCAGTTCGGGCGCTGGCGCTCGGCGGGCGCTCCATCGTGGGCTGCCGGCTGCGGTCGGATTTACAGCTCTGGCTTTGTTGCTCCACGTGGTGTCGGCCCGCTTCCCCTTGGGGAAACTTCTCTCGGAACCGCCGTGGCCCGTGGCCCTCGTTGTCGCTGCGGTCTTCGTCGGGTTGTTCCTCTTCCAGGTGCTCCTGTGGCGCTTCCGCTCTCTTCCGTTCGGACGGTGGTTCTATGTGCATGCACTCAACGGCTTTTACGTAGGCACTTATGCCAACCGCGCGCTGTCCCGCCTGTGGCCCAAGTCTTCGGCCCTCTGATCGGCTCTGCGGCTGATCCGGTCTCCACACTCCAACCTGTTCCCATTTTCTGAATCCCATGAACCATTCCATGCCGGTTGTTCCGAAAGAACCCGTCTCGACGGAGACACTCTCCGAGGTGTTGAGCCGAATACCTCCGCTGTGGCCCCTGAAGCACTTTGTCGCGGTGAACCCCTTCGTGGGATTGATCCACCGGCCCTTTGCGCAGGCCTGTGGAACGTTCCAGAAAGCCACCGGATCTCTGCCGCTTCTGACCCCTCGCGAGTACCGTGATTTGTGGGCGCAGGGAACCATCACTATCTCGGATCTGGCTTCGGTGGGTGATGCCGATTGGACGCCAGATCGGTTGGTCGCTGCTTTGAGAACCGAGGCGGAGGGGGCCGCCTGGGCCCTCCCCACCTTCGCCGATTTCCTCGATCGACGGATTCCGGGCTCGCACTGGAGCCCGCTGGTCATCGAGGAGATTTCCAAGTGGTGTGCGGTCGCCTTCGATCAGAATCAAACGACGTGGAGAGCACCATGGGCGGAGGCGGGCCTTTACTCCGGTTGGAAGGCGGCCGCTCGCCTCGATCTCAATCCAGAGACCCTGGGTCTTCGTGGCTTTCGGCGGTTCGTGAACGCCTTGCCGGATGACTCCCTGGATTGCATCCGCTTCTGCGTCGAACGATTGTCACCCCCAGCGGACCTTGCCGATTTCCTCCATCGGCAGTTGGTCACCGTCTCTGGGTGGGCGGGATATCTTCAATATCGGGTCCGGGAGGAGGTCCTGCGAGGTCGGAGCAACGACGCGTTGCAGGACCTTTTGGCGATCCGGTTGGCCTTCGATGCCGCGCTCCAGGCTTCCTTCAGCGATCAGCCGGGCATCGTGGAGGGCTGGCGGGAGGCGAAGGCCTCCCCTTCGAATCCCGAGTTGGTGGAGGCGCTCGTTCGCTGGCAATCGGCCTATGAGACAGGCCATCAACGCCACCTGGCCCGTCTTCTGACCGCTGCTCCCAAGCCGAAGGCGGAGGGTCGTCCGGTAGCTCAAGCGATCTTCTGCATCGACGTTCGGTCGGAAGTGTTCCGGCGGGCTCTGGAGGGGGCGCTGCCGGGGCTTCAGTCCATCGGTTTTGCCGGTTTCTTTGGATTTCCGGTCGCCCATAGGCCGGAGGCAGGCGAGGTGGGCTCCCGTTGCCCGGTGCTTCTGGTGCCTCCGGTGGAGTCTTGTGAGGACTTGGCCGATTCCGAGCTTCGGTCTGGTCGTGAGGCCAAGGTCGAGGCGGAGGCTTGGAGGGCGTTCCAGAATTCCGCCGCCTCCTGCTTCTCCTTTGTTGAAACCGCGGGGTTCGGATTTGCCCGAAGCCTCAATCGGCCGTCGGCCGGAGCATTCCCTACCTGTTTTTCTCCGCGTCCGGTGTTGCGCTCAGGCGATGTCGCCACGCTGGAAACTCGGGTCAACCTGGCGGAGGGCGCGCTCCGGAATATGAGTCTCACCCGGAACTTTGCGCGACTGGTACTCATCTGCGGTCATGGTAGTCAAAGCGCCAACAACCCCTACGCATCCGGGCTGGACTGTGGCGCCTGTGGTGGGCATGCGGGCGACGTGAATGCTCGGTTGGCGGCCGCGGCTTTGAATGATCCGGAGATTCGCCAGAGGTTGCGCTCCCGGGGGATCTCCATTCCCGAGGACACCTGTTTCGTCGCCGGCATCCACAACACGACGACGGATGTGGTCACGATCTTTGACCGAGTAGATCTCCCCGATTCGCATACGGAAGATCTGGTGATCCTCGGCAGGGCTCTGGCCCATGCCGGGCACACGGCGCGGCAGGAGAGGTCGGGGATGCTGGGCCATGGTGCCGACTCGAATGCAGGAATCTTGAAGGCATTCGCCCGGCGCGCTGCGGACATCTCGGAAGTGCGTCCGGAATGGGGGTTGGCCAACAATGCCGCTTTCATCGCTGCACCCCGCGAGCGGACCGCCGCCCACAATCTCGAAGGCCGCGTGTTTCTCCACGATTACGACGCCGCCGCCGATTCGGATAGCAAGGTGCTGACGCTCATCCTGTGCGCGCCAGTCGTGGTCGCCAGTTGGATCAACTTGCAATACTACGGTTCCCGAGTGAACCCGGACCTGCTCGGCAGCGGCAACAAGGTGCTGCACAATGTATCGGGTGGCATCGGTGTCGTGGAAGGAAACGGAGGCGATCTGCGGGTTGGACTTCCGCTTCAATCCATTCACGACGGTCAGCGGTTTGTCCACGAGCCCAAGCGGCTCTCCGTCTTCATCGAGGCCGAACCCGACAAGATCTCCCAGGTTCTGGAGGCCCACCCATCGGTCCGACAGCTTTTCGACCATGGTTGGATTCACCTCTTCTGCCTCCACGGCGGATATTGCCAACGCTATGCCTCGGCCGGGTGGATGCCAGTTTCGTAGGTGAGCGGTTTGTGCCAACCCGGGAAACAAGGGGGGCGAGTCACGGGTCCGGTTGGCCCCTCTCCGGTGACAGGGTGCGGCAGCGAAGAACCGCGCGGTGAGCACGCTGGCGCTGCACGAGCCAGAGGCTGACGAGCCCCCAGACGAGCCATCCGAATCGGGCCGCGCCCTGGATCGGACGCACGGCCAACGTCTCGGAATCAGCGAGCGACAACAGGGCCACCGGTGCCGACGCGGGCAACGAGAGTGGCGAGATGCCCGCGATCCAAATCCCCACGTGCAAGGAGTCTTTGTCGATGCTGCCGATGATCGCTCCGGCCATGAGCGGCAGCACGCCGATGAAGAGCAGGCCCATGCCGACGGCCCGGCCACCTTGGGCATCCAAGAGCGCCTGCAGCGATCCGGTCACCGCGAAGAGGATGAGGCAATGGATGATCAGGACTTCAAGGCCTGCATGGTGTCCTGGAAACCAGCGCGATTCGAGCAAGCCTCGGGTGAAGAGGTACCAGCCGATGCCGCCGCAGAGTGAAATGATCCCAGTGCTCAGGGTGGCCGAATCGGTGTCACCGAAGGCGGGCAGACGATCCTCGCCGTTCTTGAAGGCGCGCCGCCAACCTCGGAGTTGCCGCTCTCGGTCCGGCGTGATGATTCCGGCCAGCACACAGGCCAAGCCCGTGGTGAACAGGCCGTACACCGCGATCATGGCCAGCGCCTCGTTGTTGTCGGGCTTCCAGTCGATGGCTTGACTCGTGAACCACCGAAAGTTTCGGGACGGGAACAAGTCTCCGGGATCAATGAGTGGCAGCGCATGGCCGAGCAGCACCACTTGCACCGCAATAAAGGTGCCCACCGCCCAGAATTGGCTCAGCAAATGGGCCTCTTCCTGCCGCCACTTGCGGCAGAGCATCACCACGAACAGGCCGATCAGCCCGGCTTGGGAAATCGTGGTGAAGACCACCTCGGGCAGCCCAAGATTGAAAAACCGGGGCGTTGGAAAGAAATTCTGACCGATGCGCAGCGCCGCTCCGGAACGTTCGGGAAGGAGATCCGGAAGGCTCTCGTAGAAGACCGGTGTGATGGTCAGGTACTTGAAGAAAACGAGACCGAATTTGGCCAACTGGGGAATGACCGTGTAGAGCGAGAACACCATTCCGATGGAAATGAGGAAGGCCCACCGGCGGTTTCGGACGACGGTGCCGGTCAGGAGTCCGGTGGCGTGGTAAGTGACCGCGGTGGTGAAGAGGATCCAATACAGCGGCGCCCAAGCCGAAGCGGGAACATGTCCCCGAGCCATGGCCCAGGCGGTGAACGGGAGGCTG
>CANHYD010000152.1 GCA_947464705.1 Verrucomicrobiota bacterium
GGAGGTCACCGTGGCCCTGGACCGGAATGCCAACGCCTTGATCCTCTCGGGCCCGGCTCCGGAACTGGACCGGATCAATCGCATGATCACTGACCTTTCTTGGAAGGCCACCTCGGGCGAGAGCGACTTGCGCATTCTCGCGCTGTCACAGGCCGACCCTGTGGTCATGGCTCGAACGCTGAACAACGTCTTTCGTCCCGGCGGCGGGCGTGGTGGTGATCAACCCCAACCGCAACCCCAGCAGAGTCAACGCCCTCCCCGCTTCACGGTCGTGCCGGAACCCCGCTCCCGAAGCCTGCTTGTCCGGGCGTCGGCCAAGGATTTCTCCATCATTGAAGCCCTGGTCAAACAACTCGACACCGCCAACCCCGCGGCCGACTTGTCCCATCGGCTGATCACTCTCACGCACACCCCGCCAGCCAAGATCACTCCGTTTGTTCAGCAACTCGTGCAGCAACTCAGCGCCCAACACCCGGGCGATCCGCTGACGGTTTTGCCGTATGGCCGTTCCAAGGGAATCCTGGTGGTGGCCCGTGAGCCGCTGATCGCTCAGGTGGAAAAGATGATCAAGACCCTCGACACACCCAGCGAGGATGCCGAAGCCGAAGTCCGGGTCTTCACACTCAAGCAAAGCGCGGCACCGGCCATGGCCTCCACACTCCAGAACCTGCTCCGCCCGGGGGCCGCCGGAGAGGCTGGGTCCGAGGCACGCGAACTCCAGGAACAGGTCCGCAAGCTCAACATCCGAGGCGACTCCGGCAACGCTGTCGCCCTCGACCTGCAACGTCCCATCAAGATCACCGCCGACCCGAGCGACGGCAATCGCCTGCTCATCACGTCCACCCCAAAAAACCTCGAAGCCTTGTCCAAGGTGGTCGAAATGCTCGATCAGGTCGGATCGGCTGAGGCGGCGGACTTCGCGGTCGTCGCCTTGCTCCACGCCGATGCCCGCACCACCGGCCAAAGCCTGGCGGCCATTTTCGCCCAAGGAGCCAAGCTGGGGACCCGTCAAGACGGCCCCGGAAAACCTGAGGCCGGATCAGCCCGAGCCCTCGCCAGCCCGCTGAATGTCACCCCCGATGCTCGACTCAATGCATTGATCCTGTCCGGCCGGAAAGATTCCATTGAGCTGGCCCGAAAACTCATCAAGGACCTCGACAAGCAATGGGATGCCGCTGTCACCGAGGTGAAGGTGTTTCGGGTCAAGTACGCGACCCCGACCCGTTTGTTGCCCATGCTGCAATCGGTGTTTGCCGAGGGCCCGGCGGTCCCTGGAACTGAAGGACTCAACAACTACGTCAGCCGCCTGCAAACCCGCCGTGAAGGTGGCAAGGCGGTTTCCACCGAGCAGGCCAAAACCCGCACCGCCCTCACCCTCCAAGCAGACGACAATGCGGGGGCCCTTATCGTGGCCGCCCGTGCCGACACCCTGCCCCTGATCGAGGAACTCCTCGCCCAACTCGACATCCCCGACGCCTCAGGCCTGAGCACCGTCCGCATTTATCCCCTCAAGCACGCCGACGCCTCGGCCGTGCAGAAGATCATCGCGGACCTGCATTCGGGTGCCCGCAACGCCAATGCCAAACCCAGCGACCGTCCGACGATCACCCTCGATGACCGGAGCAACTCGATGATCGTCTCTGGCAACGACAAAGCCTTCGCCATCATCGACAACCTGATCGCCCAACTCGACAAGCCCATGGCCCCGGAATTCCGGGATATCCGTATCTTACCCCTGGCTCATGCCGATGCGGCCCAATTGGCGGCAACATTGCAGCGCCTCATGGATCAGCGCGTGACCCGTCAAGGCAGTCTCGGCAAAGGCCAGGGCGAAAGCCTGAAGGTGCTCGTGCTGCCCGAACCCCGATCCAACAGCCTGCTGGTCGGCGGTGGCAAAGACGCCTACGAGTTGGTCGAATCCCTCGCCCGCAAGCTCGACGACGCCGCCCCGAGTTTGACCGGTGGAGTTCGCATCGTTCCGCTGGAGTACGCCGATGCCCGCATCATTTCCGCCTCGTTCAACCAACTGTTCACCCAGCGGTACCAGGCCAGCAGCTCTCCGGAGACCCAACGGCAGAAGCCCGTCATCCTGCCCGATGCCCGAGTCAATGCCCTCATGGTCTCCGCCGGCCGCGAAGACAATGAAACCATCGACGCCCTGCTGAAGAAGCTCGACCGCAAGCTCGATAACCCCTCGCTGGCCCTGACCGTGCTGCCCCTGAAGCACAATGACGCCGCCAAGGTGGCCGTCACCCTGGAGGGTGTCTTCGCTGCTCGGATGCAGGCTCGCAGTCTGCCCGGTCAAGCCCCCTCCCCCACCGACCGAGTGGAGATCCAGACTGACAGCCTCAACAACTCGCTGATCGTCTCCTCCAACAAGGAGAACCTCGACCTGATCAAAGACCTCCTCACCCGCATCGACGTGGAGCCCACCGTAGCTGAAGGCGTGCTGGAGACCTTCGTCCTCAAGCATGCCGACGCGCAGCGCGTGTCCACCATGCTCAAGAGCCTGGTCCAACAAGGCATGTACCGACCCGGCCGTTCCGACGTGAAGATTCCGGGTCAGGCCAGCCGAGACGCCATGGCCATCGCGGTCGATACTCGAAGCAACACCCTCATGGTGTCGGCCAGCCCCGACAACCTGGGCCTCATCAAGGAGATCATCGCCAAGGTCGACACTGTGGACTTCGTGGCCGCCACCGACCTGAAGGTGTACAAGCTCGATCACGCACGGGCCTCCAACATGGCCGGTGTGCTCACCCAATACCTGCAGGCTCGCAAAGCGGCCGATTCGGCCTCGCTCAATGCGCCCGAACGCAGCATGCCGGTGGCCGTCATCGCCGACACTCGGCTGAATGCCATCTTGGCCACCGGCTCGAAGGAGGCCATCGATATGCTCGATCGCATCGTGCCCCAACTCGATGCCGAGGACCGCCTCGCCCAACTCAACTTCCGAGTCTTCCCCCTCAAGGAAGCCACCGCCATCCGCTTGCAGACGACCTTGCAGCGACTCTTCGCCAACCGTCCGCCCAAGGCTCGAGGCGAGCCCGTGGACCCGATTACCGTCGTCGCCGATGCCTGGGTCAACGCCCTGATCGTCGGTGCGGTTGTGGAAGACATGTCCATGGTCGACGGCCTTATTCAACGACTCGACACCCAGCAGGCAGAACTCGGCCTGAAGGTTGAAGTCATTCCCCTGGCCAAGGCCGACGCCCGCAAAGTGGCCCAGACCGTCCAGGGACTCTTCCGCGAGGGCACCCAAGGCGGACCGCTGCCCATCGTGGTCACCGCCGACGAGCGTGTGAACGCATTGGTCGTCTCCTGCGGGGCCACCGACCTGAAGCGCATCCGCGACGTCGTGGCCAAGCTCGACACCGATCAGACCGCCCGCGTCAGCGAGATCCGTGTGATCCCCCTCAAATACGCCCGCGCCGAGAACCTGACCCAGGTCTTGAACACTTCGCTCAACTCCAGGATCGCCCCATTGTCAGACCTGAGCCCCAACGCCCAGTCGGTTCTCCAATTCGTCACTCGGACCGAGGACGGCCAGGAACTCGTGACCGCCGCTCTCAAGGAAGCCATTTCCATCACCCCGGATCCGCGGATGAATGCCTTGGTGGTGTCCGGTCCCGTGGACTACATGGGCCTTCTGGAGCAGATCGTCGGCCGCCTCGACAACAGTTCCTCGCGTGAGGCCAAGATTCGCGTGTTCTCGCTGCGCAACGCCGACGCCCAGCAAACGGCCCAACTGCTACTGTCGATGTTCCGCATGCAACCCACCGGCGCCGCGGCCGCCGGCACCGGCCAGCGCACGATCCAATACACGCTCATGAAGCCCGCCGCCGATGGCACCGAGACCCCCTCGGCCACGGCGGTCATCGGATCTGAAGAGCAGACGGCCCTGAGCGTCAGCGTCGATCCCCGCACCAATACGCTGCTCGTCGGCGGTACCGAGCATTACGTGGCCCTTGTCCAACAAATCATCGAAACCCTCGATTCATCGGAGGCACTGGAGCGCAAGACCGAAGTGTATCGCCTCAAGAATGCTCAGGCCCCCGATGTCGGCACCGCTATCCGCAGCTTCCTCGACCAAGAGCGCCAACGAGTCACCCAAGTGCTCGGCACCGACGCCGTCGGCACCGCTCAGCGGCTCCTCGAACGCGAAGTCGCCATTGTGCCCGAGCAGGTCAGCAACACCCTGCTACTGTCCGCCAGCCCCCGGTATTTCGAGCAAATCCACCAGATCATCCAAGAGCTGGACCAAGCCCAATCCCAAGTGCTGATCCAAGTCCTGCTTGCCGAAGTCACCCTGGATTCCAACCGCGACCTGGGTTTCGAGTGGAGCTTCACTAAGAACATCGGCAACGGATGGAATGTCGGAACCGGCACCGAATTCGGCATCCCCACTCAGATGCAAAACTTCGGTGGCTACTCCGCACTGGTCACCGGCAACAACATGCAATTCCTCATGCGGGCCTTGGAGAACGACGGCCGCGTCGAAGTCCTGAGCCGCCCTCAGATCCTCACCGCCGACAACAAAGTGGCCTCGATCAACATCGGCCAACGAGTCCCGATCATCACCGGAAGTTCCACGACCCCTCAGGGTGGACAAATCAACACCTTCGACTACCGCGATGTCGGCGTGAACCTAACGGTCACCCCGCGCATCACCGGCGAAGGCTTTGTGAAGATCGATGTCGGTGCCACCAACAGCTCCTTGGCCAGCTCCAGCGTGGAGATCAACGACAAGGCCACGGTTCCGATCATCAACGAACGTCGTGCCTCCACCACGGTCACTGTGCAAAGCGGTCAAACCGTGGTCATCGGCGGACTCATCGGCACCGTTGACGACATCCGCCGCAAGAAGACCCCGTTCCTCGGTGACATCCCGGGAGTCGGCTTCTTCTTCCGCAGCACCTCCAAGAAGTCTGAACGCCGTGAACTTCTCATCATGCTGACACCCCAAGTGCTCATGGCCAACCACGAGCAAGAGCCCAAGATCACCACCATCGGGAACTACTCGACCCGCATGCTGGAGAAGTCGACGCTCCGCAGTGTCGAACACAAAGACCCCTTGAAGGCCCAGTTGCTGGATTCGATCTTCCCGAACGACAATAACGGCTCCAAGACCAACACACCCGCCGGCAAGAAGTAATGGCCCGTCACCCCTCTCAACACGGCAACACCTCCTTCCTCGGGATGCTGGCCTGCGCTCTGGCGCTCGGCACGGGAGTTTTTTCCGGCTGCACCACCGCGTCCTCCCTTGGTGACCCGGCCAACGCCGGCACCGCCAACAAAAAGCCCAAACGCCCTTCCGGCATCCTGGAACTGCACCTGCTCACCATGCCGGTCGCCCTGAACCTAGACGGCGCCCCAGGACCCGACGGCGTCGCCGTGAAACTCTTCGCCAACGTGGGCAATGCCGCCAAACCCGCTCCCATCCGCAGTGGCGAAATCGAACTCCTGCTCTTCGACGGACTCCTGAGCGACAACAACGTCCCAACGCTCAAACCGGCCCACACCTGGACCTTCAACGCCAAAGAACTCAAAGGATTCGAAACACAGGCGATGGTGGGCACCGGATACCAACTCACCTTGCGCTGGGGCGGCTTCAAACCGAAGAATGATCGCCTCACCATCATCGCCCGTCACCCGATCGGAGACGGACGCTACCTGTACTCCACACCTGGAGTCATCGCCTGTTCGCCCTGAAGCAGGCTCCCTTTGTTGAAGCAGCAGGCGACGCCTGATCCCTTAAACCCCGGGCCAAGCCCCGACAGCGCCCTTGCCTGGGGCCTTTGCCACCGGTTCCTCGGTCGGATCGCTCAAAGACCGCAGGACCGCCTCCGCACGTCCGGCATCGCCATCTCCGAGATGGCGCATCGCTTGCCGAAACGCGTCCAAACGAAAATCCGCACTTCCCTCAGCGCGATCCACCCGATCCAAGAACGCCGCGAGTTCAATCAGCTTGCACCGAGCATCCATGAAGTAGAGGTCCAACACCTTCTGACGAGTCATGGCCAAAGCCTAAACCAGAGGCTCCCCCGCTCCAAGCCGTAGCCAATAAAGCCATCGTACC
>CANHYD010000153.1 GCA_947464705.1 Verrucomicrobiota bacterium
CGGGTGCTCCTCCTGAAAACGTCGGAAGGCATTCCCATTGATGTGGCACTGGCTGGGTTTCCGTTTGAGGAATCGTTGTGTCGGAGAGCGATGTTGCGGGAGTTTTTGCCCGGTATTTCCCTCCAAGTGTGCCAAGCTGACGATCTTGTGGTTTTGAAGGCTTTTGCCGGTCGGTCCAAAGACTGGATGGACATCGAAAATGTTCTGGTCCGTCAAGGTGACCGTCTGGATTGGGACCATATCCTCAGGGAACTCAAGCCTCTGGTTGAGTTGAAAGAGGCACCGGAGATTCTTGTGCAGTTGGAGCGACTCCGCCGATCGGTCGAATGATGATCTAAGCCGGAACGATTCAATTGGATCGGCGATATGGACCCATGGCGTTGCCTTGGGCTGGTATGCGTAGCCCCGCTGGGGCAATTCGACTGCGGTTGCCTGCTCGGTTGCGGCGGAGCGCTTCAGCGCTGGGGCGGCGCTGGGCTGGCCGGGGCCGCAGGAGCCATCGGAACTGTGGGGGCTGCAGGAGCGTTGGTGCCGGGGGAACGGCCGAAGTCGGCGGGGAGATTGAGGCGCGTGCGGAGGGCGTCCTGGAACTGCGGGTTCACGTCGTCGGCCGGGGCCAACATGTCGCGCAGGACTTCAAGCTTGTAGTCGTTGAGTGAGGCGATGGCCAGGCGCTGACGCATGCTCTTGTTGGGCGTGCGGGCTTCGAAGTTGGCGTGAACCTTGGTCGCCAGACGGATCATCGATTCGCCCCGGTCGTCATCGCCATTGCCGAGGCTGAAGAATCCCTGCGCCAGGAGGCCCGTGATGATGGCCTTGATGCGGTCGGTGGAAGTTTCGTTGGCGTCTTCAGAAACCTTGGCGATGGCAAAGGTCTCCAGGCTCATACCGGCCTGATCACCGAGCTGGTCGGCGTACTTTTTCTGGCAGTAGGCCCACCATTGGGCGGCTTCCTTTTCGCGGTTGGCGGTGTAGAGGAAGTACACGGCGTCGCGCAGGAAGTTCTTGTGACCCTTGGCGAAGTGGTCGGCCATTTTCTCGTCGCCGGCCATCATGTCTTCGTAGGCCTTGCTGGTCTTGGCCACGATGTTGAGGTTGGGCCCGAGTTCAATGGAACGGGTGGCGATGTTGGTGTACAGCCGCCCGCGCTGGAAGGCGGTGAGCATGGACTGGAACACCACCCGCCGCAGGGGAGCCCGGTCGGCCTCCTTCTTGGATTCGCCGAGGCCGCGGTAGCCCCAATAGACGGCGTGTGATTCGGGCAGACGCCACTCGAGGGGCCCGTACTGCTCGTCGACCTCCTTCATGATGGCGGGCACCAACTTGAACTTGTTGACCATGATCGCCACCCGGTTGCTGGCGGCCGCGGTGTCGGGCTTGAGCAGGGTCGCGTAGTCGGGCCGGCCACCGGGGATCACGTCTTCGATCTGCCGGGCCCACCGGGCCTTGTAGGTCATGTGGGCGTCATCCAGATACGCGCCCATCTTGTGTTGGTAGATCCAGCCCAGCTCGCGGTACATCAGCGCCTCATGCGGGTTGTAGCGCATGCCCTCGTCGCGCAGCAGTTCGATAGCCCGCTGCACCCACAGCCAACGGTCTTCCGGGTTGGGGAACTTCACCGAAATGTTGTAGGCCATGTTCCAGGCTTGGTGCACCCAGACGCTGGTGAAATGGGGCTGGAGCTTGGTGATCCAGTCGGCCAATTGAACGGCCTCGAAATACTTGCCGTCTTCTTGCAGCTCAGTGGTGCGAATCCACAGCGTATTGGCGATGAGGCCGCGGAAGCCGCCCAAGGCCACCGTGGTGAAGGCCAAGATCGGCGGGGCATTGCTGATGATGGCCGTGCGCGTCAGGCCGAAGGTTTCGCGGTCGCGGTTGAGGCTTCCCTGGATGAAGTGGGAAGCGATGAACGCCGCGATGATGACGACGGAGAGGATGGCCTTTCGGAGAGTCATCAGAACTTGGTGGGGGCTGCGAGTTCCCGGCGGGTGAGCACCACGATGCCGACGATGGAGATGCCGCCGCCAACCAGGACGTTGATGACGACGAAGGCGCGGATGAGCTCCAGCCAAGTGATGCTGCGACCAGTGCTCAGGCTCGAAATGGGGGAGTAGCCGCTGACCTGGTCGATGAGCTGCTTGGCCGACCCGTACACGGCGACGCTGACTTGGTTGACCAGGTTGTTTTCGGTGACCATCCCGTTCTCGCTGTTGACGCCCACAATGCCGCCCTGATCGACGACTTGCTTGAGGGTGTTGCTCGAGAGCCCCAGCACGAGCAGGGCAATGGAGCAGAAGGCGGCCACGGGGAACGACAGGAAGCTGGAGCAGGCCAGGCCGACGGCCGTGAGCAAGCCCAACCAAAAGGCGATGATCATCAGACCGCGGGCGTAGTTGAGCGCGAACCCTCCCTCGTGGAAGAGCACTTCCATGCCTTCATCCAGCGGGAAGAGCAGGGGCTGTTGGGTCCAGTTCTGGAAGTCCACGGCCAGCACGCCCTGGGCGTTGATCAGCTCGGCGGTGGCCCTCGGGTCGAGGCCAAACTCGACGAACGATTCGGCCGGCAAGGAGTTTTCGAGGCGCAGGCGGCGGCCGTCGGGCGGGCCGATTTCCCAATAGGCGGGGTGCAGGGTGCCCTCGGAATTGTACTGGGTGGTGAAGAACTTGACGCGGATGAAGAGGGGGCGGCCGGCGAGGCGCTGCTTGGCGTCGGCCCCAAGAGGCACCTCCCAACGGCGCAGCATCCCGGGCGGTACCACTTGCTGCCGGGCCTTGATCATTTCTTCGACCTGCTTGCGAACAAAGGCCGGATCCAAGGCGGCGGCGGCGGGGTCTTTGAGGCGTTCTTTGAGGAGGGTCTGGATGTCTTGGGTCAGGTCCACTGCGGGTTCACGGGCCCCGGCGCGGGCCACCAAGACTTCGTTGCGCAGTTTGACCTGCTGCTCGGCCGAGAGTTCGCCGGTGCGCAATTGCAGCAGCCCGTAGGCGACTGAGCCCGAGATGGCCAGCATGCCGAGATTGACGGCCATGATGCCGATCCATTTGCCCAGCCAGATTTGCCAGCGGGGGATGGGCTTGGAGGCGATGAGGAAGAGCTGCATCTCCTCGATGTCGCGCGCCAAGGTGCCGCAGGCGATCCACAGGGTGGTGAACCCGAGCAGGGCCGTGATGGCACTGAGGGTGTAGGTGATGAGGATTTGGGTGAATCCTTGGGCCGAGCCATCGTGTTTGATGGCGCTGGGCAAGATAAACACCAGGGCGATGAGCAGGCCGAGCAGGGTGATGACCAGGCGGTAGCGGAAGGCCGCCTTGATGGTCAACAACGCCACGGCCAACAGAGGGCGCAAGGTCTTGGGGACAAGGTCGGGCACGCCGGCCAGGTGGCGTCCCTTCCATTCCGGCAGGGGAACTCCGCCCACCTGCAGCACCTTGGCCACGGCATCGGCTGCGTTGCGGGCAGGAACGGTGCAGAGGTAGGCGTAGCCGCGGCGCTCGGCCGACAGTTCTCGAAAGCGGCGGGCCGAAAATCCGATGATGATTCCCTGGACCACTTGGCTCAGCAGGTATGACTTCCAGCCGGCCCGATTGGCGTAGAGAACCGCGCTGCTGATCAGGTTGAGGGTCAGGAAGACGATGCCGAGCTGGGGCAGTCGGAGCCACAGGGCCCAGAGCCAATCCAAGACCGCGGCCGCCCAGGAGAACCCCAGGGGGATGGCCAACAACTGCCGATCGGCGTTGCGGTAAACCTCAAAGCGACGGGTCATGACAGGTCACTTCTTGCCACCTTTGCCGCCACCGAGAAGGCCGGAGAGCGCGTCGTTGGCCTTGGAGAGATCCACGGGCTTTGCCGGCTCCGGAGCGGCGGTCTTGGCCGGCTGGGCGGGTGAGGGCGATGCGGTTGAACCGTTGGAGGCCGGGGCCGCCGGAGTCTCTTGGCGGACGAGCGATTCCAGCACCGCCTCGGTCGAGGGCTGGGCCGGAGCGGCGATCTCCGAGACGATGGGAGCGGCCGATTCGGTGGGCCGCGACAAGCGCTCCAGCACGGATTCGGCCTGATGGGAGCCTGCTTGGGGGCCTGTGTCTCCGGCTCCGCGCAAGTATTCGGCCACCCGATTGCCGCTGGTGGCGCCACTGGTTTCGGCCTGGCGGCGGGCTGCTTCGACCACTCCCAAGAAGTACGATTCCAGATTCTGGGTCGGGTTCTCGAGGCGGACGGTGTCGCCCACCTCGGCCCGGATCAGGTTGAGCACCTTCTCGGTGGTCTCACGGGAAAGGACCGGTGCCGTGATGCGGACCGAGTCGGGCTTGGCAAGCAACTGATGCAGCGGGCCCTGGGCTTGGATGCGTCCGCCGTAATAAATCACCGCGCGGTCGCAGACGTCTTCGACATCGCTGAGCAGGTGGCTCGACAAGATGACCGTCTTGCCCCGTTGGGCTAGGGCCAGGATGAGGTCTTTGACCTCGCGGCATCCGAGGGGATCGAGGCCCGCGGTGGGTTCGTCCAAGATGACGAGGTCGGGGTCGTTGATGAGCGCCTGGGCGATCCCGATGCGGCGCTGCATGCCCTTGGAGAATTCACCCACGGTTCGCGACCGGGCTTGGTTCAGGCCCACCATCTCGATGAGCTGCTCGGCGCGGCGGCGGCGTTCGGCCGAATCGATCTGAAAGAGGCTGCCGAAGAAATCGAGCGTCTCGGCCGGATTGAGAAAGCGGTACAGGTAGCTCTCTTCGGGCAGGTAGCCGATGCGGGCCTTGGTCGCGACATCGCGCGGAGACTGGCCGAAGACCGTGATGTGGCCCTTGGTCGGGTACAGCAGGCCCAACAGGAGCTTGATGGTGGTGGACTTGCCCGAGCCGTTGGGCCCGAGGAGTCCGAACACCTCGCCACGGCGGATCTCGAAATCGACGTTGTCCACCGCCCGCGCCTTGGGCCGACCCCAGAAGTCTTTGAACACCTTGGTCAGACCCGTGGCCCGGACGACGACCTCGTCGCTGGGGCGCTCAGCGGACGCTCGGCCGGAAGGGGAGGGAGGGTTCATGAGACGGATGCGGGTGGGAGAAAAAGGCGAGGGGTTGAGGAGTTCGGCGGATCCGGGAAGGTCTCCGCCGTGTCACTGGAAGCATCCCGGTTAGGCTGCCTGGGGGGCGGGGATTCCGGTGTTCGGGTTGGGTGCGCCGTCGCCTTGGACGAAGGGCTCCAGTTCCTCGCCTTGGCGGACCAGGCGGGCGCTATTGAAGACCACGAAGAGCGATCCGACATTGTGCAGGATGGCGGCGACGATCGGGTTGAGGTACCCGAAGGACGCAGCGGCCATGCCGCCGATGATGAAGACGACGCCGAAGAGGAAGTTCTGGTTGATGATCGTGCGCGCCATGCGGCTGAGGCGGATCAAGAAGGGCAGTCGGCGGAGATCGTTGTTCATCAGGGCGATGGTCGCCGAGTTGATGGCGACTTCGCTGCCCGCAGCTCCCATGGCGATGCTGATGTCGCCCGAGGCCAGCGCCGGTGCGTCGTTGACGCCGTCGCCGATGACCGCCACGCGGTGGCCCTTGGCCTTGGTCTGACGCACGTACTCGACCTTGTCTTGCGGGAGGCACTCGGCCACCACTTCCGGCACGCCGATTTCTTGGGCGACACGTTCGGCCACCGGGCGGCGGTCGCCGCTGACCATGGCGATGCGGCGGATGCCGGAGGCCTGGAGTTGCTGGAGCGCTTCGGCGGCCTCCGGGCGGGTCTGGTCTTGGAGGCCGACCCATCCGATGCAATGCCCATCGCGGGCCACGAAGAGAAGGCTGTAGCCGGCGGTTTCGTCGAGGTCCACCGATTCGAAGAGGTCGCCCGTCACGCCTTGGTCTTTGAGGAAGGTGGCGCGGCCGACGAGGATGCGCTGACCGTCGATGAGCGCGCTGACACCCTTGCCGGCGGTCTCCTTGAAGTCGACCACCTGGGCCAAGGGCACACCGGCCTCTTGGGCCAGGGCCGTGATGGAACGGGCCGTGGGGTGGTTGGAAAACTGCTCGGCGCTGGCGGCACACCGCAACAATTCGGCCGGGGC
>CANHYD010000154.1 GCA_947464705.1 Verrucomicrobiota bacterium
ACTTCAGGAAAGACTGGTTCTCGAGGGCCGTGAGGCCGAACTGCCGCCGGTGCAGCGCGCGGTGGACTCCACGCGGCAGCGGACGCGCCAACGGATGGCCGCATTTGCCGGGCAGCGCTACCAACCGCCACAGCCGGGCGAGTTCGACAGCGATGGTCGCATGCGCCTGACAGCCTGGTCGCAGCCTTCTCCCGAGCAAGATGACCACCGCCCAGCGACTCCGATCACGGCCGACGAGGGGACCTCGATCCTCCGCATCCATGCCTCTTCAGCCGAAGGCCGATCGTCTCTCCAAAAACGGATCCTACTAAACCCAGGCCTTTACCAACTCGAGGCCCGAGTCCGCACCCGAAAGGTGTCGGGCTTTGGGGCCTGCCTCGACGTGGAATGGGGTCGCAGGGGACAGCGATTCGAGGAGGGCCCCGACCCGCTCCAAAGTGTGACCGGCACCACCGACTGGACCCTCCTGAAACGTGAGATATCAGTTCCGTCCCGCGGCGAAGGCGGACGCCGCCGACCCGGCGGCCCGCAGGGAGAGAACGGAGCATCGCCGCGGGAAATCATCCTCCATGCCGAACTGCGGGCCGATTCGGGCACCGCGGAGTTTGATGCCGATGCATTCGTGCTGAGGAAGCGCTGAAACGGATGTCGGCGCCGACGGGTTTCCTCGCAGCAAAAAGGGCCACCCCAAACGGGGCGGCCCTTTCTTGAAAAGCTGAGGGAGAAAGCCCGACCGATCAGTCCCCCTTGTGGACTGAATGGCAGGCCTTGCAGTTGACGGCCGTCTTGAATCCATCCAACGCACCCGGCTTACCGGCAACCAAGGACTCGGAAGCGGCTTGGAGCGCCGTGGTCTTCTCGGTCCAGCTGGAAAGGTCGCCCTTGGACGGTTTGTTGAGGGCCAATTCCTTGGTCAAAAATGCCATCTTCTTGAAGTCGGCCTCATTGCCCTGCCCCTTGGAAATGCGGGCGCTCAGGGATTCCTTCCCCTTGAATCCGTCCTCCATGATCTGCTCGATCGAGAGGGAAGCTTTAGATTTGCAGGTGGAAGCACATCCGGCCGTGAGGGCGATCACAGCGGCTGCGAGGGCAATTGGGGGGATGGAAAAGATTTTCACAATGTCTTTATAAGTCGGGCCGATGAAATCCCAAGAACCACCTTCAGTTCAAGGAGGAGATGACTCTGGAGACTGTACCGAGCTCGGCGCTTCGGAAACTCGGGTCACCACGCTGAAAACCTCACCAACTTGGAGTCGGGTCTGGAGGCGTCTTCCTGGAACCAGCCCCAGTGTGTCTCGGACCAGAGCTCCGGTCTCGGCATCCAACGTGAGCGAATAGCCTCGATTCAGGACATTCTGAGGCGAGAGCAACCGCAGACGGGCCAGCAGGCCCTCGAGACGCTGGCGGCGCCGTTGCAATTCCCGTCGTGGTAGGACCGTGAGCGCAGACCGCAGGCGCAGCAACACCTGCTGACCCGCCCTCACCCGCATCCGAGGGCGCTGTGCCAACATTCGCTGGCGGTGCCCCTCCAGGAGTCGCCCCAAAGTCCGCACCGAGCGGGCCGCGGCGCGACGCAGGGCCTCCGTCGTTTCATCCACGCGCTGAGATCGGGTTTCGAGCCGACGCCTCGGGTGTACCCGGACCCAGCGTCGAACCCAGCCCTCCAGCGTGTCTCGAGAACGGTTCAACCGGCGTTGAGCCAACAGGGCCAATCGGTGACCGGCCGACTCCACGAACTCGCGGCTGTCCACCCAATCCTGGGTCAGGATTTCGGCGGCGGCACTGGGCGTGGCGGCCCGAAAATCGGCGACAAAGTCCGCGATGGTGAAATCAATCTCGTGGCCGACTGCGGAAACCACCGGAACCTCCGAGGCGGCGATGGCACGCGCCACCACCTCCTCGTTGAAACACCAAAGATCTTCCAGAGACCCACCGCCCCGGGTGACCAGGATCACATCCAACATCTGCTCCGATCGCGAGAAGCGGTTCAGCCGCCCAATGGCTCCCGCGATCTCCTGAGCGGCTCCGGCCCCCTGAACTCGCACCGGATCGAGGATCACTTCGGGGCAAAACCGCCGGGAGAGCACATGCAGCACGTCCTGGATGGCCGCCCCGCTCGCCGAAGTCACCAACCCGATCCGGGCAGGATATCGGACAAGGGGACGCTTTCGGGATGAATCAAAGAGCCCCTCCGCCGCCAACTTTTCCTTCAACCGCTCGAAGGCAGCCTGAAGCGCCCCCACCCCCTGCACTTCCACCGTGTTGACCCGCAGCTGATAATTGCCGCGGGGCTCATAAACCGTGATGTCGCCCCCCAAAATCACCTGGGCCCCGTCACGGAGGGCCGCTCGCCCGGCTCCGCCTTGCCCCCGAAACATCACACAAGCCAACTGAGCTCCGGCATCCTTGAGCACAAAGTACGCGTGCCCGGAACCTTGGAGGCGAAGATTGGAGACCTCACCCGCCACCCGCCGATCTGCAAAACCGCTCTCCAACTGCTTCTTGAGCTTCTGGGTCAGCTCGGACACCGATTCGGGCGTCTTCTGGACTTTTTCCTGGAACAGGTCGCCAGCGAAGCTCCACTGGGTTTTTGACACTCGGGACATGACGGGCGTGATTCGGTGAGGGCCTCGATCAATCCAGCAACTCCGAGATGCGGATGATCGATTGAGCGCGGCCGGTCGTCGGATCGATGTCCACCAGAGCCCCCTGCAAACGCACCTGCCCGTTGGCCACGTCAAAGCGTTGCGGCAAACCGGTCAGGAACCGCTTCAGGACCGGTTCGACCTGGCGCCCGAGAACCGAATCATGCGGACCCGTGAATCCGGCGTCGGTCAGGTAGGCCGTGCCTCCCGGAAAGACCTGCTCGTCGGCGGTTTGCACGTGGGTATGGGTCCCGATCACCGCCGAAACCGATCCATCCAGCATGCGACCCATGGCGATCTTCTCCGAGGTCGCTTCGCCGTGGAAATCCACCAGGATGACCTTGGTGGCGGTCCGCAACCGAGCCACTTCAGACTGGGCCAGCAGAAAGGGGTTTTCCATGGGCGGCATGAAGGTCCGCGCTTGAAGGTTCAGCACGGCTACCGGCGGCAGGCCGGGTTTGTTCCAGACGATCGATCCATTGCCCGGCACTCCCGACGGATAGTTGGCCGGCCGCAACACCCGGGACTCGGTCGTGAGGAACGAGGCCGTCTCCTTCTGGTCCCAGACATGGTCCCCAGTCGTGATGACATCCACCCCATAGCCAAACAATTCGGAGGCGATACCCGCGGTGATGCCGTTTCCTCCGGCACTGTTCTCGCCATTGGCCACGACAAAATCGATACCCTCCCGGTGGACCAAGTCTTCCAGGAGCATTCGGACTGCGCGTCGACCGGGTTCGCCCACGATATCCCCTAAAAACAAGAGCTTCACTCGGGGTCACCCTGTCGGATTCCGGGCCGCCTAGGAAGCAAACTGTGCTGCGGACCCAGTCCCGGAAATCCTGGAGGCAGCAGGGCTCGGATTTTGACTCGATCCCCGCGCCGAATTGCCGGACCTTCTCAAGGCCGCATGTCACCATTCCGCTACGTATTCTGGAAAAGCTATCGGGAAGCGGGCCACCTGGCCGAACAGGCCCAGAAGATCCTGGACCATCAGCGCGATCTCCTGACGCCGGCGCGCATCACCGAACTGGAGGCGGCCATCAGCCACCTGGAGAGCATGCGGACCCGCGGGACCCGTGACGACATTGCCGCCGCGATGAACCAATTGGAGGCCACGGCGCAGACCTCGCTGATGGCCTATCCGCACGCCTCGATGCGCGAGAATGTCGAAGGCCTGCTCACCATGGGGATCGTGCTGTTCGCCTTCCGCCAATTCTTTTTCCAGCCCATGGCCATCCCCACGGGCTCGGCGCAACCCACGTTCAACGGCATCACCTGCGAAGACCTCCGCTACACGGGCCAATCCGTCCCGAACCTGGCGGTTCAGGCTGTGGAATGGGCCCTCTTTGGTCAGCACTACTACGAGGTGATCGCCGAGCAGGATGGCGAACTGGGCGGAGTCAGCCCTTCGACGGGTTCTGGGGGAATCACCAGCACCTTCCGGAAGTCCTTCGATGTCGAAGTCGGACGGGTCACGTACACGGTGAATACCTCCATGAGCGAGGGTCCCAACGACTTCATGCGCCACATGGGCTTGGCCAATGACCAAGGTACCCTGCCCCAGCGCTACTTCAAGAAGGGGGAACCGATCATCCGCTGCCGGGTCAAATCGGGCGATCGACTCATGGTGGACCGGATCACCTACAACTTCCGGATCCCGCGTCGTGGAGACACCGTGGTGTTCAAGTCGATGCAGCATCCGGGAATGACGCACAACACCCACTACATCAAGCGACTGGTGGCTCTCGGTGGCGAAACCGTTCGCATCGGAGACGACCGGCATGTGGTGATCAATGGCCAGCGTCTGGATGCAACCACCCCCGGTTTTGAGAATGTCTACCGCTTCGATCCGTCGAAGCATCCGGTTTCCAGCAGCTATTCGGGTCACGTCAACGGCGTGGGCTTCGCTGAAGGCAGTTGGTTCTCAACCCATGAGGCGGAGTACGAACTCCTGCACAGCCGCGACGCCTCGGCGGCGCAGCAACTCGGTACCATCAGTGAGGAGAAGCTCAAGGTCTGGCGGAGTTTCACCAATGCCGCAACCACCACCACGGATGGCTCATCCAATGGACGCTTGGCTCAACAGAAGTCCCGTCTCGAGGCGATGACGCAGAGCACTCCCAATTTCCCGCATTCCAAGGCCGAGGTCACGGTTCGGCCGGGGCATGTGCTGTGCCTGGGGGACAACACCATGAACAGCTCTGACTCCCGCATGTGGTCCGTACCGGATTTTCCCCAGGAACGGATTGTCGGCAAATCCGGCTGGGTTTTCTGGCCCCTGAGCCGCCGTTGGGGCTGGAGTCAGCACTGAGGCCCCCCCCCGCCCACCGAAGCAACGCGGGTCAGCAATCCCGTCGGGAAGTTTCCTCAGTCCACATCAGCGTTGACCGGACTCCTCGAAGCAACACCATCCGCAGTCTGATTTTTTCGCGCATGAAGACCCTGCTGTTCGTCTGTACCGGCAATACCTGCCGCAGCCCCATGGCGGCCGCGTTGGCCCGCAAGGCCCTGGGTGATTCGTCGGAATGGCAGGTGGTTTCTGCCGGCATCAACGCCCTGAATGGCCAATCGGTGAGCCCTCATTCGGTGACCGCGGTCCGTCAGATGGGAATGGATATCTCGCAGCACCGGGCCCAAATGCTGACCGGACGGTTGGTCCGGGAAGCCGATTACATCTTCGGTCTCACCCGGGGGCATGTGGAGGGCATTGTCTCGCTGTACCCGGAGGCGGCTGAAAAACTGTTCGTCCTCCGCGAGTTTGAGGAAAATATCAGCGACCTGGACCTCGATATCCACGACCCCATTGGTGGACCTCTGGAAGGCTACCTGGATTGCCGAGATCAGATCCGCCATGCGGTCGATGCGGCCGTTCGATTCATCCGCGAAGGAGGCACCACCCGACCGACCTTGACGGTGGCTCTCGGATCGGACCACGCCGGATTCTCCCTCAAACACACCTTGGCTCCGGTGCTATCCCGGATGGGCCTTCATGTGCTCGACGAAGGAACCCACGGCCCCGAATCGACCGATTATCCCGACCACGCTCAAGCGGTGGCCCGCAAGGTGGCCTCGGGCGAGGCCGACTTCGGCATCCTCATCTGCTCGACGGGTGTCGGTATCAGCATCGCTGCCAACAAGATTCCCGGAATCCGTGCCGCTCTGGTGCACAACATCGAGGGAGCATCCCTTGCCCGACAGCACAACGATGCGAACATCCTGTGCCTCGGCGCCCGATTCGTCTCGCCGGAGCAGGCTCTTCAGATCGTTGAAAACTTCATCCAAACCCCTTTTGAAGGCGGTCGCCATGAGCGCCGCGTGAACAAGATCGAACCAGACATGTCCACATCACT
>CANHYD010000155.1 GCA_947464705.1 Verrucomicrobiota bacterium
CTGCCGACCGCCTTCTGCTTTGTGCCAACGCCCGACCCGGGGCATGGTGAGCCTATGAAGCACTGGATGGGCCGAGTCTTAGCGTTGGGTGGGTTGCTCGTGTGCGGGTGGGTGCAGGCCCAGGAAACCTGGACACCGCTCTTCGACGGGACGACCCAGAAAGGATGGGCCAACACCCCCTTCGCCGGTGCGGGCGAGGTGGAGGTGCGCGACGGCACCCTGGTGCTCAATCAGGGCATTCTGACCGGAGTGAACTGGACCAACGAGTTTCCCACTGTCGATTACGAACTTTCTCTGGAGGCACAGCGGGTCTTGGGGATCGATTTCTTCTGTGGACTGACCTTCCCGGTGGGCACCAATCACTTGTCGCTCATCGTCGGGGGCTGGGGCGGCAGTGTGGTGGGCCTATCCAACATCGACGGAGAGTCCGCCAACCAGAACAGCACCACGCACTTGGAGCGCTTCGAGAGCGGTCGTTGGTATGCGCTGAAGTTGCGCGTGGTGAGCACCAACGTGGCGGTGTGGCTCGACGGCAAGCAGATCATCGATTTGGACACCCGCGAGAAGCGCCTGTCGCTGCGTGAAGGGGAAATCGAGCGCAGTAAGCCCTTAGGAATTGCCGCCTGGAGCACGACCGCGGCCTTGCGCCAGATTCGCTGGCGTTCGTTGGTTGCGCCCCCGGTGCCCGCCAAAGCGCAGGCCGTCTTGCCGCCAGAAACCCGTGCCGCGATGGACCGACTGGTCTCGGCCATGGGTGCTTCCCGCGAGGGTTGGGATCGGTTGGCCGAACTGTGCGACACCTTCGGAGCGCGCCCGAGTGCCTCGCCGGCCCTGGAATCGGCCGTGGATTGGATTTTGGAGCGGATGCGCCGCGACGGGTTGGAAAATGTCCACGGCGAGCCGGTGATCGTGCCTCGCTGGGAACGTGGGGCCGAGTCGGTGGAGATGCTGGCGCCGCGTCGGGAACGCCTGCCGATGCTGGGCTTGGGCGGCAGCGTGGGCACACCGCCCGGTGGCCTCACCGCCCCGGTGAGCGTGGTGACGAACTTCGCCGAATTGGCGCAGCGGGCCGCCGAGGTCCGGGGTCGGATCGTCCTCTTCAATGTGCCCTTCACCGAATATGGCCAGACGGTGCGATTCCGGTCCCAGGGCGCGATCGAGGCGGCCAAGGCAGGCGCGGTGGCCAGTCTCATCCGGTCGGTGGCCGACGACTCACTGCGTACTCCCCATACCGGTGCCATGCGCTACGAAGACGGGATCGCCCGGATTCCCCACGCGGCCCTGGCCCCGGAAGACGCCGGACGCATTGCCCGTGAGGTGGCTCGCGGTCGATCGGTCACGCTGCGATTGGAGATGTCCGCGGCGGAGCGCGGCGTGGCAACGAATCGGAACATCATCGCGGAGATCCGGGGGCGTGAGAAACCCGACGAGGTCGTGGTGTTGGGCGGGCACATCGATTCGTGGGACGTGGGCCAAGGCGCGCAGGATGATGGCGGGGGGTGTGTGGCCGCTTGGGAGGCCCTCCGCTGGATGAAGAAGCTCGGGCTGCAACCCCGGCGCACCGTTCGGTGCGTGCTCTGGACCCATGAGGAGTGGGGCGGGCGTGGAGCGCAAGGATACCGGGATGCGCACGCCACCGAGCTGGGGCGTCATGTCGTCGCCCTAGAGGCCGATGCCGGCACGTTCACACCGTTGGGCTTCGGATTCACCGGGAGCGACGCCGCCCGGGCGATGCTGGCCCCGGTGCATGCCTATCTGGGAGAGCGATTGGGCGCAGGAATGGCGGATTCCCGAGGCGTGGCCGCCGACATCGCGCCGCTCTTGGAACGTGGCGTCCCGGTGATGTCCTTGCACGTGGACCGGGCCCGGTATTTCCGAGTGCACCACACCGAGGCCGACACCGTGGACAAGGTGGACCCGGAGGCCTTGGCTCGGTGTTCGGCAGCTATGGCAGCGATGGTTTATGCCATCGCCGATTTGCCTGAGCCGCTGCCCCGCTGAGAGTTGTTCCGAAGCTCGTGGGGTTCGGAGAACTCGAAGAACTCGGAGAGCGGGACGGCGTCCCGTGCTCTTCAGCGCTGGGGCCGGCGGGCCCCGAGGAAGCGGGGCTTCCAGTAGGTGTCATCCAGCGAGGCGAAGCTCACACCCGTGCCCACGCTGCTGTGGGTGAAGGATCGGTCCCCCACGTAAATTCCCACATGGATGGGCGACAGGGAGTTGAGGTCGCCAAAGAAGACGATGTCGCCCGGCTCGAAGGCGGCGATGCCCACCGGCTTGCCCGAGGTCCACAGTTCGGACGGGGTCTTCGCCAGAGCACTCGTGGAAACCTCTTTGTGGAGCTGTACCACGTAGCCCGCGCTGTCGGCCCCTTGACGGTCTGCTCCGCCCTCGCGGAACGGAGTGCCTCGCCAGCCCTTGGCGGCGGTGACCCAGTCATTGGTGGTCTTGGGCTCCCGATACGGCCGCAAGGGCGAAGCCAGCAGCAGGGTGGTGGGCTGGACTCCGGGCACGGAGCTGAGCGGAGCGGGCGGGTTGAGTTCCGGGCGGAAGCCGGCCGGCGGATCGACCGGGTAAACCGGGGCGGTGGGTCGGTACGGAAGTCCCGTTGAGGTCACCACCGCCTCGTCGCCCTGGGGTACGGTCATGCGGGACTGCGCCTTGGAGCCGGAGGAACCGCAGCCGGAGGTGAGCGATAGGGCCAGCAGGGTGGTCAGCAGGGTGGCCGGGAGGAGCGTCGGGGTGCGCGTCATGAGGGATTACGGGTTGGCAGGACGGAACTCGGCCTGAGCCTTGGGGAGAAGTTGTTGGATCTTGGCGATGCGCTGCTGGTCGAGCGGGTGAGTCCGCAGGAACCAGGGCGTCTGGCTGCCGGCCGCCTGATTGTAGGTGGCGAAACGCTCCCAGAAGCCCACGGCTTGTTTGGGATCATACCCGGCGCGTGCCATGAGAATGAGACCGATCTCGTCGGCGGAGCTCTCCTGCATCCGGCTGTGGGGCAGTGCAACGCCCACTTGAGACACCGGCGCATAGAGTTTCTGGAAATAGGGACCGTATTCGCTTTGCGACATGGCCGTGCCTCCGAGGATTCCCGCCAGCTCGAGGCCCTTGGCCATGCTCATGCGCTCTCCGCCGTGACGGGCCAGGGCGTGGGCCACCTCGTGTCCAATGACCGTGGCCAAACCGGCTTCATCTCGAGTGATGGGCAAGATGCCCGTGTACACTCCGACCTTGCCGCCCGGCAGGCAGAACGCATTGGCCTGCGGACTGTCGAAGAGCACGAATTCCCATTGGGCATTGGGCAGATCGGCCACGGCGGCGATCCGGCGACCCACCTTTTCGAGCAAAGCCCTCTGGGCGGCGTCCTTGCTGATCGGTGTCTCTTTTTTGAGCGAATCGAAGGCACTGAGGCCCAAGGCGACCTCTTGGCTGGCCCCGGTGACCATGAATTGCTTGCGTCCGGTCACCGGCTCGGTGACGCAGCCGGCAGCGACGAGAGCCAAGCTCAGGAGCAGGCTCTGGCGGGTTTGCAGGCACGTCAATGTCATGAGTGGAGAGCAAATCACAGCGGGGCCTCCGGAACAAGCCGGACCGGCTCCCGGATGGGCGTTCGGTGGAGTGATTCTGGGTTTGGGAGAGGAGTCCCTAGCGGTGCACAGGCTCGGGAGGTTGTGCGGTCAACGCCCCTTGGGTGGGGCCTCAAGCCGGATGGCGGCCGAACGCCCGTGGCCGTCGAGGCCTTCCAGTCCAGCGAACGCCGCGACCCCTTTGAGGGCCTTGCGCAGCGCGGGCTTGGAGTACTCCACCACACTGGTGCGGCGCTGGAATTGGTCGACGGTCAGGCCTGCGAAGCTGCGACCGGCACCGCCGGTGGGCAGCACGTGGCTGGGGCCGGCGACGTAATCGCCCAAGACCGTGGGTGAGCCCTGGCCCAGGAAGATCGCGCCCGCTGCGTGGATCCGCGGGACCAACGCCTTCGGGTTGCGCGTCATGATCTCGCAATGCTCCGGGGCCAGTCGGTTGACCAGCGCCACGGCCGCATCGAGATCGCGGACCTGAATCAACCAGGTGTTGGTATCGAGGACCTTCTGGATGAATTCGCGGCGGTTCAGCGTGGGCAATTGGCGCGCGATCTCCTTCTCCACGGCCTTCAACTGGGTGGCGGAGGTGGTGACCATCCAGACGCGTTCGTGGCCGGAACCGTGCTCGGCCTGAGCGAGCAGGTCGGCCGCGACGAAGCGGGGGTCGGCCGAGTCGTCCGCCAGCACCAAGGTCTCACTGGGGCCGGGAAGCAGGTCAACCGAGACATGCCCGAAGAGCAGTCGTTTGGCAGCCACCACGTAGGCGTTGCCCGGACCAAAAACCTTGTGGACCGGCCGGATGGATTCAGTGCCATGGACCATTGCGGCAATGGCCTGGGAGCCGCCGACCCGATGAATTTCGGTGGCTCCGGCGAAATTGGCCGCGAAGAGCAGGGCCGGATTGATCGTGCCGTCCTTGCCGCAGGGCGTGCAGACCACGATCTCCGGGCACCCGGCCACCTTGGCCAGCGTGATGGTCATCAGCGCCGTGGATACCAGCGGCGCGGTGCCGCCGGGGATGTACACGCCGACCCGTTGGAAGGGTTGGAACACCTCGCCCACCTGGGCGCCGTGGGAGTTCTTGGCCGACCAATCCCGGCGGCGGGAGCGCTTGGAGAAGGAGGCGATGTTCTTGCTCGATTCGGTCACGGCGGCCCGCAGTTCCGGCCCGGCCATGAGCGAGGCCTGCATGCGTTCGGCCTGGGTCACCGGAATTTGTTCCGGCGTCAGGGTGGCTCCGTCGAAGCGTTGGGTGAACTCGACCAGAGCCGCATCTCCGCGGGTGCGGACCGCCTCGATGATAGCGCGTGTGCGCTCCTCAATGACGGGGTCGAAGAGGGACGAGGCGGCGGCGGCCTGGTTCAGGCGCGCCTCATGGTCGGCATCCGAGACACGGACGATATGCATGCAGAGGAGGGTATGGGGGAGAGCGTTGAAGTCAAAACACGCAGGTGCGCGGTGGGGCGGTCGGGGTGCGGGCCAATGGGTGGCTTACTTGATGCCTTTGAGCCGTTCTTCCCAGACCTTGTGCAGTTCGACCGTGGCGACCACGTCGCGCAGGCAGTATTCGGCGATGTCGCGGTGGCGGCCTTCGGCCAGTAACGAACTGACATCCATGCCGCTGATGCCCATGGCCTTGGGGGAAGGGATCCCGAAGGCCTTGCAGTAGAAATCCAGGTTGAACTTGCGGGCAGCACCCTCGCGGCCGCTGACGTTGTAGAAGGTGAACTGTTCGGCCAGGTCGCAGTGGGGCTCGGTCTGGTAGCGGTAGCCCAGCCAGTCCTTGCGGGTGATGGGCACATTGAGCAGTGCCGAGCGGAGGTACAGGAACGGGACGTCGAAGCCACGGCCGTTGAAGGTCACGATGCTGTCGTACCGTTTGGCGACATCCCAGAAGGCGGTCAGGAGTTCCACTTCATCGACCTGGGGGGCGAATTCCACGGCCGAGCCCTCGTTGTCAGCCTCCTCCAGAGCCTCTTCGTCAAAATCGTCGGACTGGTAGAGCACCTGACCCTTGCCGGAGTCGGCATTGATCATGGCGATGCACACCACTTGCGCGGTGAAGGGCCACAGGCTGAACTGCTGGGAAATTTCCGCCCGTTTCCGTGCCTTGTCTTCCTCGGTCGCTTGACGTTCGGCCTCCCGGAAAAGGTACTCCTGCTGGACCTCGTCGAAGTGTTCCAGTCCGACGGCGGAGGTCTCGATGTCAAAAACGAGTCGGGGCATGACGCCCGTTTTGTACGCCACCCCCGTTCCAGGACCAAGCCGCAAACCAATTCACCCCACGCGGGGTCGGTCCCGAATGGCAGTTAGTTAAGGCCTAGGCGCTTCTTGGTGAGCCGTTTTCTGCGGGGCGGGTGAGGCAGGTTTTCCAGCATGTACTCCATGGTCGCCTGCTGCATTTCC
>CANHYD010000156.1 GCA_947464705.1 Verrucomicrobiota bacterium
CGCCCGGCGGCCCAGGGAACGGACGGTGAGACACCGTCCCTACCAGACCCGCGGGCCTCCTGGCCCGAATCTCCACCAGCGGCCCCAGGCCGCTGCCACCCCCCGGTAGGGCCCGTGTCCCACGGGCCATCCCCACCTCGCCCGGCGGCCCAGGGAACGGACGGTGAGACACCGTCCCTACCAGACCCGCGGGCCTCCTGGCCCGAATCTCAACCAGCGGCCCCAGGCCGCTGCCACTCCCGGTAGGGCCCGTGTCCCACGGGCCATCCCCGCCTCGCCCGGCGGCCCAGGGAACGGACGGTGAGACACCGTCCCTACCAGACCCGCGGGCCTCCTGGCCCGAATCTCCAAGAGCAGCCTGTCCCCAGCATGCTCCTCTATTGCAGATTCGGCTGGGTCACCTGGCCTCAGCCCAACCGTGAACCTGTCACCTTATTTTACTTTGAACCTGTCACTCTATTGCAGCGTAGGGGTGGAACCCATGGGGCCATGGGGTTTTTGTTTGCGATGGGGGCGTCGGGCTGTTTAGTTGCAATTGGTTTGCAACATTTGAAGTCCCAGAACGAGCGTCGAGCGTTCACGCTGATCGAATTGCTGGTGGTCATTGCCATCATCGCGATCTTGGCGGGGTTACTATTGCCGGCCCTGGCCAAGGCTCAGTCGAAGGCGCGGGCCGCCTCCTGCATGTCGGGACTGCACCAACTGGGGCTAGGCATCCAGATGTACGCCGATGACCACGGCGGATACTTCCCAGAAACGACCCACGGAACCTCTGCCACCAATCGGTCCTGGATCTTCACACTGCGACCCTACGTGGGAAATGTAGATGCCATCCGGGCCTGCCCCTCGGATCCCCTGCGCAAGGCCCGCCTGACCAACCAAGCGTCCAGCTACATTCCCAACGAATACGTGATGGTAGACTTGGTCGGCCCTTTCGGTGGGGTCACCGAATCCTTCCGGCGGATGGACACCCTGAGGAATCCAACCGACACGATCACCCTCTTTGAGGTGGCCACCGACAAGGAACCCAGCCTGTCCAACGACCACACCCATTCCCGGAATTGGGGCCAAGGCGGTTGGGATGCGGTCTTGGCAGATATCCAACCCGACCGACACGGCAACGGGGCGGCTTCACCCCGACATGATAGCGGTCGTGCCAACGAGCTCATGGCCTGCGGTCACGTCTCATCCGTCTCGGCGGCGCTCTTGAAAGCCCGCATCGATCGGGGCGAAAACATTGCTCGCCCGCCCGATTAATCTCCGTCGCTGGATTGCTCGAAATCGCCAGCTACACTCTTGCGCCTGATGGGTTCCATCTCCATGCACCTCTCCCGCAACCCGTTCTCATGGCCCCAGTACCAGGCCTTCTGCCGGGCCGCTTACTGGGCAGGCCTCGTGGCGGCCCCCGTGATGGGGGCTTCGGATCCCACCCTGTCGCTCACCAACCGCATCGCGTTCACCCGACAGCACGTCGATATTCGGACGGTCTTCCAGGCCGATGCCGAGACGCCGATCACCCTCCGAATTCACGACGGGGATCGTGGCATCAACTACCCGGCCACCAACACGGTACTCATGGTCGCGGAACAGGCCAAACTAGCCATCCCAGCCGGTTTCGAAACATTCGGCCCCGAGGGCTCTCCACTTTGGGTCCTTCCCCAAAGTCAGGATCCGGCCCTCGTGTACCTGGGCTTTTCGGCGGAAGGCTTCCCGAGAGACCGCTTTGATGGACGGCTACGCCTGAACTTGAAGGAGGTCCGCGGGCCCGGTTCGGTGTTTCTGTGGCAGGCCGATTCCGTGGGCGGAGTGACTCTGCGCATCAATTCGAAGGACGGCCTGGATGCCGATGACCGGATCGAACCGCTCATCAATGGGCACGATCACTACAACCTCGGGTTCACCACGGCCGGACTCTATGAATTGGTTTTCCAACCCAGCGCCCGACCCTTGGGTTCCGAGACCTTTCTTCTGGGAGAATCCGTACCGGTTCTCTTCGCCGTGGAACCACTTCCGGTCGTTCCCCCGCCCCCGCCCCTCTGGCATCAATGGGTGCAGACCCAGTGGCCCGGAGGCGTTCCCACCGACGAGGTCCTGCCGGAGGCGGACCCCGATCACGATGGCGAACCCAATGTCGCGGAGTTCCTCTCCGGAACCAATCCCCGGGATCGATCCAGTCGTCCCCGGTTGAAGTACTATCCGGGGACCGGATTCGTACCCAGTCTGGTCTTTGAACTGCCGGTGGTGACCGAACGCTTGAGCGAGGCCCAGATCGAACTGGAGTCGGCCACAACCCTGACCGGTCCCTGGACCCCATTGCCCTCCCTGACTCCGATCGGAGCCATTTTGCGTTGGGAAGATTCCTTTGCCACACTGCCCAACACGCGATTCTATCGCCAACGGACCACGAAGCTCTGAGCCCCTCGGACCCCATGAATAACACGCCAATCTCTCGATTTTCCATCGCCCTCTTGGCTGTCAGCCTGTCTGCCGTCCTCATCGGATGCGGGGGCAAAGAAGAGCCGGCCGGTCACGATCATGCAGGAGCCCACAAACACGAACATCGGGCCCCACATGGCGGCACGGCGATCGTCCTCGGCAAAGAGGCCTTCCATCTGGAGTTGGTCCGCACGGCGGAGGCCGGACTGCTCACCTGCTACGTCCTCGACGGGCACATGGAATCCTTCATCCGAATTCCTTCGCCTCATCTGAGCATCGAAACAACGGTCTCCAACCGGACCCAAACCCTGGAACTGCTCCCAGTGGCCAACGCGGCGACCGGAGAAAAAAGCGGAGACACCAGCCAGTTTGAAGCCCGCGCCGAATGGTTGAAGACCACCACCAACTTCACCGGAAAAGTCCTCGGCATCACCATCAAGGGCACGACCTTCACCGACGTCACGTTCCGCTTCCCCGAAGGCAACGAGTGACGGGCCTAAGCCGATCATTGCAACCGGTCCTAGCAACCGGTCTTCACAGCCATCCATAGGCAGTCCCACTAAAAACGGAAGGAGTCTCCCGTTTTCAGTCCCGCCAGCAGGGCAAGGCTCTCAGGGTTTTTTCGGCGCGAGCGCCTGCTCCAAAAGACGGCGCGTCTGACGGTGTCGCCAGGCAAACATCACTGCCAATTGGGGCCGAAAAACCCACCGGTCCAACAACAATCCCCATCGTCCCCACGGCGGCAGGTATTCGACCCGGTCCGTCAATGAAGACAGCCGAGGCCCCACCTCCCGAAACTCATGGATATGGCGCCACTGGGGATAGGGCCCACGAATGGCCACATCCACCAGACGGCAGGGAGGGGACACCGTCTCCAAGGAGACCTCCCATTCCTGGGAGACGATCCCCAGGATCTTCACCGTCACCCCCAGCCTCGCGCCCGCCTTCCAGTGCTTGGGCAAGCGGAGACTGGCCACACGAACTCCCGGAGGATTGATGCGGTGGAGGTTGGCCGGGTCTTGGTGGAAGCGGAAGAGCGCCTCGACCGAGGTGCGAATTTCACTGGTTTTCTCAAAAATCAAAGCCATGGATCCATTGATAGAACGACGCCCGACCGTGGGCACTGACAGGAAGTCTCAGCGGCTTCAGGCCGCCTGCGAGACAACTCGGCATGAAGATTGAGGCCTCGTCCAAGGAAAAGGCCGGGAACCCGCAAGGATTCCCGGCCTCAGAAACCGACAGCGATTACTTCCCTTCTTCGTGGGCGTGGGTCCCACCGGCCGCCGGAGCGATCGGATGTTTGGCCAGGTAGTCGTCCACATCAGTGGTCACCACCAGGCGTCCCCACATCACCGGCCAGTGACCCGGGAATGTGCAAATATACTCGTAGTCACCCGCTTGCGTGGGCGCCGTCAATTTGAGCGTGGCTCGGTTGCCCGATTCTACCAAGCGGGTGGCACCCACCACGGCCGGAAGCGCCGGCACATAGGCACGTCCCTCACGGTCCAGAGCTCCCGGTTGCATCGCATCGGCCGCAGCGCCCACCGCTTCTCGGGCACCCGGCTTCACGATCACCAGGTTGTGGGGCATGAAGTCGTCGTTCTCGAGGACGATCTCGAAGGGCTTGCCCGCCTCCACAACCAGACGCGGCACGTCGTAGCGCATCTGCTCACGCACCGTGCGGATGACGAACACCGATACCCGGAGCTGCTTGAGCTGAGCGCGCAACGCTGCCGCCGCCGACTCCGGCATCAAGCCTGCGAGATCAGAAGCCGTCTGCAGAGCGTCCACATAGCCGATATCCGTACGGGATTCGGCCGGGACCGCCGTTGCCCAACGGACCAAGGCTGTCGCCGCGGTGCCCGCCGAGGGAGCATTCCAGGCCGTGCGAGGCAATTGACGCAAGCCCTGAGCGGCCGCAGGCACACTGTCACCCTGGGCAATCAATTGCGCGAAGAGGTTGAACACCTCGTCGGGCTTCTCGTTCATGCTGAGCAAGGCACGCATCGCGGCGCGACGCAGGCCACCGGCACCATCCACCGACACCGGAATGCGGACATTCCTGGCCGGGGCCGGCACAGCCCTCTGCGAGGCGACTTCCTGACGGGCGGCGTCCAGCAAGGTCAGGTTGAAGCCGTTCAGGCGCTGGCCGAGATCTCCCTCGGTGCGATTCCAGACCGAGACGGCCTCCACCGGTTGCTCGGAGCCGAGGTCCACTTCCCACCAAGGGTTGCGATCGTTCTCCGCGGAGTGGGTCTGCGATCCGGAGGCGAACGATCCGTCATTGTTGCCATCAATGGCATGAGAAGCCTCGCCCGAGTTGGACGTGGTCGATTGGCTGGCCTTGCCACGACGAGCGATGTTCTGGGCACCCGACCAGACTTCCACCTCGGCCAGGGTCAGAGTTCCGCGCCGGGGCAATTCAATGCGCACGTAACGGGCCCCGCCCTTCTTGGAGGCATCAGTCACCAGCTTGGATTCGCCGGAGACCACCGGCCGAACCAGACCATAGGCCTTGGCCCGGAAGTCCGGATCGCTGACCAGCGGAATGCCGGCCAACAAGTCCGCCAGAGCGGCCGGCTTGGCAGAGGCCGTTTGCCAGAGCGCATCGAACGAACCGTCCACCAAGGCCAACGAAGCCCACGCCGCGGCCCGGGTGGTCGCATGGGCGCTCTTCGTTCCCAGTTCGCTCAAGCGCGCCCGCTGCGCCTTCAGCTCGTCAACCGGCTGACCGGGCAACAAACGGGCCAAACTCGAAAGGGCTTCGTCCGCGCGGGACTCAGGTTTCTCGAGCAAGCTCAGAAGCAGCGTCGAGCGCGAAACCTTGCGCAGCGTCGCCAGCTCATTGAGGGCCACACCGCGATCGGCATCCGGCACTCCGGCGCGCCCCAACAGGTCGGCCAGCACGGGCTCAACCCGAGGCAGCTTCAGGATCTCCGCCGTGCTGAGCGACTTGAGCAGATACTGCAAGCCGGCCGGATTGTTCTGCGCCAGCGGACGCCCGTCGGCAATCGCCTTGCGCCACTGAGGCTCCAACTGGCGGAGGGTCTCCTTGAGGGTGTATTCGAGGTAGTAATCCAGTGGTCGCTTGAGGATGGCCAGAGCCACCTCTGCGGCCTCGGCCGAGCGGAAGAAGCTCGCACCGCGGACAGCCTCCAGACGGACACGCGGGTTCTCGTCGTCGGCCAACTTGGCGAAGAGCGCCAGGGCATTGGGAACGCGGTCACGCCAGTAGCAGAGAACACGGCCAGCGGCGGCGCGGGCATTGGCCTCCGGTGAATTCAGCATGCGGGTCAGGCGCTCGGCATCCACCACGTTGTGCCACTGGTGGACCCACAGGGCCTCCATCATGTGGTGCTCGTAGTTGGCATCCTTGGCATCCAAACCAGCGGCCCATTGACGCACACCCGCGATGACCTTGGTCGTGTCGCGCTTGCCCAACTCGATCTTAGCCAGCTCGCGGGTCTGGTTCTCCGGCTCCTTGAGCAAGTCCAACAGAG
>CANHYD010000157.1 GCA_947464705.1 Verrucomicrobiota bacterium
AACCGCGCCGTCTGGTGGGGCGCTACCTGCACCACAACTCTCTGTTCCTGGGCTACCTGCTCTGGGACAGCGTACGGGGGGTGGTCTTCCGACCCGAGTCGTCCCGCAGACCCACGCGCAGGGGTTGAGCCCTACGGCGCCAATCGGCCGGCCTAGAATGCCGAAACCAGAACCAAATCGGGGTGGCGCCGGAAGCCGATCAGGCAGGAATCGCCTCGGCTTGGAACAAGTCTTCGGAGGCCGTTCGGCATAGGCCCAGAAACGTCTCCTCGGCCAGAGTCAGACGGCGCGTGCGCCAGTGCAATGCTCCCCAATCCCTGCGGGCCTTGCGGCGTCCCAATGGCAGCGTCACCAACGATCCATTGCGCAGTTCGGGCGCGGCAACCCACGGTGCCAGGATTCCCACCCCGAGGTTCAATTTCGCCAATTCCTTCAACGCTTCGAAGCTGCCCATTTCGATGACGGTGTTGAGCACGATTCCCTCCTCCCGAAAATAAGAGTCGAGGATGCGCCAGGTGAGGCTGCGCTTGCCATAGACAACCACGCTCTGACGGGAGATCTCCGCCCGAGGCACTGATCCGGATCGGGCCCAGGGATGCTTAGGTGAGGCGATGAACGACAGCTCGTCGGAGAAGAGCGGGACAAACTGGAAGCGTTCCTCGGACTTGGGTTCGAGCGTCAGGGCCAGATCGGCCCGGTTCGATTCGATCATGGCCACAGCCGAGGCCGAATCGCCGGCTTCCACGCTGATGAGGCTCTGCGGGAAGCTTTCCTTGAACTCCCGCAAGACCGCCGGCAAGAGGTAGGCGCAGAGGGCAGCCGGAGCCACGATCCGCAGACGTCCCATCCCCCATTTGCCCAGTCGCTCGATGCCCGAACGGGCGCTGGCCATTTCCTGGAGCACCCGCTCGGCATGGATCAAAAGCTGTTCGCCGGCCTGGGTCAGCAAGACCTTCTTGCCCAACCTGTCCAAAAGACGACAGCCCACGTCGGTCTCCAAGGCCTTCATGGAATGACTGACCGCCGACTGGGTGAGGAAGAGTTCGCGGGCCGTCTGCGTGAAACTGCCCGTGCGGGCCAGGATGACAAACGCATGGAGCTGCCGGCTGTCGAGGGGCGCCTTCATTCATGAAACGGGTTCATCCAACACATCGAAACTTAGAGAAGCAGTTGACGGGCCGATCCCCTCGTCGAGTCGATGCTGGCCCAGGAAATGCAGGACCCAGTTCATCATGGTGATGCCGGAAACGCCCTCGCCCCGGCCCGAAGCCGATCTGCTGGTCGGGTTCACGGCCGAATTGGCCTGCGCTCCTCTGGTGGTTGCCGCGGAACTGGGGCTCTGGTCCCGACGCGGGGTGTCGGTCCAATTGCGACGCGAACTCGGAGTGGCCGGACTCCGGGACCGACTCCTCGATGGGAGCTTGCCGGCTGCGCAAGTCCCCTGCGGATTGCCCCTGGCCCTACTGGCAGCCTCCGTCCCCTCTCCGGAACCTCCGCCACTGGTCGCCGGATTGATCCTGAGCCATGGAGGCCTGGCACTGGTGCTGTCGGAGGCAATTTGGCCGTCGGAAATTCCGATGGCTGGCATATCAGGTCACCTGCTGCGCTCGGGCCGAAAACGGGTGGTGACCCTTGGGGTCGCCTCGCGCCATTCCGCCCAGGCTGCGCTGATCCAAGAATGGATGCCGAAGGCAGGACTGAGTCCAGAGCAGGTGCAACTGGCGGTGATCCCTCCGGCCCAACTCGACGCTCACCTGCTGGCCGGCAACATCGACGGATTCTGCGCTGGGGCCCTCGCGGTGTCTGGATCGATGATGCGCGGCCATGGACGGATTGGTGCGTCCAGCCTTCCGAGGAGTGCTCCGACTGATTCTCTGCCACCGGACACGGTGCTGGCTCTCCGATCGATCTGGGCCCATCGGTTCCCGAGACACTACCAGTCAGTCCTGTCCGGTTTGATGGAGGCCTGCCAGTTCTGCGACAAGCCGGTCCATCGTCTCCAGGTGGCGCAATGGCTCTCCCAACGCCACTACTTGAACGTGCCTGTCGCTCAAATACTTCGTGCCTGGAACCCGCTCACTGGGAGCGGAGAGGCCCAGGAGGCTCCCCATGAGACTTCCGGTGGGGCCTCCATTGTTTTTCATCAGGAGGAGGCCCCCCGGCCAACCGCCGCTCAAGGCCGCTGGGTCTTCGACCACGCGCTGGACACCGAGGAGCGCAGTCTCCTCCCGGCCTCGGCCCTGGATGCCGTATTCCAGACGAATCTGGGAGACCTACCAACCCATCGCGCCAGCCGCTCAATGCTTCCAGCCGCCGCGGGCGGGGCCCACAAAGCGCAACCCCAAAAAACCCGCGGCGCGGATGCGACACACCCGTCTCAGTTCTGCGTGACGCCTCGGAAGTGATCAGTCCGGAAGGGGGAAGCCGGCAGACCGCTGCCATTGATCAGATTGAGCACCGGAAAATCATCCCATCCGTAGCGGATATAGAGCGGATGCGGCACCTGCGAAGCATTCAAGCGAACACTGGACCCGGAGATCTCCGCCGTGGCCCAGTGCCAAACGCCGTCCTTGCCGGCCAGAGCGAACCCCTTGGGCGCAGCACCATCCGAGGTCTTGAGGCCTCGGGCGTGGTTCAGGTTCAGGATCAAGGTCGAACCGGAACGCCCTTGCGATGCGTAGGTCGGGCCACTCGATTCAACGGCTTTTTCATAGGCGATGGTCTGGGCCAGCAAGGCCAGACGAGCACCCACGGGAGCCTTCCGGTTGGGATGGATGTCGTCCTTGTCGCCGACGTCGGTGATGACCGCGACACCGACGCGGGGCAAGGTCTCGGCGACGTGGTTCTGGGCCTCGCGCAGTTCAGCCCAGTCGCTCTCGACCGGCTTGGCGGTGATGTCGGCGATGGAGCGCTTGCGGTTCTTGTCCCAAGGGGCCAACTGGACGGCCAAGAAGGGGAAATCACCCTGGTTCCAGTCGCGACGCCAGTTGTGGATCATGTCGGCGAAGAGGCTGCGATACTGCCAGGCCCGACCGGCGTTGGACTCGCCCTGGTACCAGATGGCCCCGGCGATCGCATAGGGCATGAGCGGGCGCAGCATGCCGTTGTAGAGTTCAGCCGGGCACCACGGGGCTCCCGGAGCTCCTTGAGTGAACTTCTCGCCCTTGGCTTCGGCCGCAGCCTTGGCGGCGCGCCACTTCGACAACGCGGCTTCATGGGCACGACGGGTCGGGACGTAAGGGTCGAGGATGTCACGGGTGTAGAGATGGTTGTCCTTGATGGTCTCTTCGCTCATCCACACCTCGGCCGGCGATCCGCCCCAACTGGTGTGGATCAAGCCCACGGGGACACCCAGCGCGGGCTGCAAATCCCGGCCGAAATAGTAGCCGACGGCGGAGAATCGACGAACCGCCTCGGGCGAGGCTGTGCCCCAGGCATGCGCGGCATGATGGAGTTCGGTCTGCGGAACGGGGGAGCGCCGCTTGGTGACGGTGAAGAGGCGCAAGTTCGGGTTGGCACTGGAGGCGATGTCCGCGGCCGGCTCGAAACTGGCCGTGAGGGGCCACTCCATGTTGGATTGTCCGGAACAAATCCAGACTTCGCCGACGACCACGTCACTCAGAACCACGGTATTGTGGCCGCGGACCTGGAGATTGCGCCCCTGGGCGGTGGCTTTTAGGGGCTTGAGACGCACCGACCAACGCCCATTCTGGGCCACGGTGGAAACACTCTGGCCACCGAACTCGACGGTCACCGTTTCACCGTCGGCGGCGCGCCCCCAGATCGGCACCGGCCTGCCCTGTTGCAGAACCGCGTGATCGGTGAAGAGGGAATGGAGGGACACGTCGGCCCGAACAAGGCCTAAGCCCAGGGTCAGACCGGTGAACGCGACGAGCGCGCCACGGAGAAGATTTGCGGGATGCACGGCGGCAGTTGAACCGCAGCCAGGGCTCCGGGGTCAACGCGGGATTTCCGTCTGGGATTGCCCACAGCGGAAGCCGGGAGCAAGCTGAAGTCTGCTACATGAGGTTCAGTGTCATCCATCGCACCCGCTACACCTACGCGACACCGGTGAAGGAGAGCTTCAACGAAGTCCGTCTGGAGCCCGTCAACAATGAGCACCAGAGCGTGGACAGCTTTGTGCTGAAGGTGTTTCCGCCGCCGCGCCTGCGGCACTACACCGACTTTTACCGGAATCGGACCCATCACTTTGAAATCCCTGAGCCGCACACTTCGCTGCTCATCGAGAGTCAGTTCCGGGTGACGACCAATTCGGCCAATTGGCTCGATCCCCAAGCCCGTGCCTTTCCCCGAGACCGTCTGGGCGAGTGCGAGCGGTTGGACCGCTGTTTCGAATTCCTCGGTGGCAGTGAGTTCGTCGAGATCAACCCGGAGGTCTGGCGTACGGCCATCGACGTGGTGGGTGATGAATCCGATGTCTGGCAGGCTTCTCAGGCTTTGATGGCGTTCGTCCACCGGGAGTTCACCTACACGCCACTAGTCACGTCGGTGAAGACGCGCTCGGGCGAGGTGTTCGCCGACCGGCGCGGTGTTTGTCAGGATTTCGCCCATGTGCTGCTGGCTTTGTGCCGCTCGCTGAAGATTCCGGCGCTGTATGTGAGCGGCTACCTCCACACTCAGGATGCCAATGCCAGCCATGCCTGGATCGAGGTGTTCTTGCCCGGGGTCGGTTGGCGCGCCCTGGATCCGACCCACAACCGTCAGCCGGATCAGAACTACATCAAGCTGGCGGTCGGAAGAGACTACTCCGATGCCCTGCCGATCCGGGGCACTTACAAGGGGCTGACCGATCGCACGATGCAGGTGGAGGTCCGGATCGAAACTCTGTTGAACTGAAGCTGAAATAATGCCGTCGGGAGGGAGCCAGACGGACTCTGGGGCCGGGTGCGCGGTGAGGGCTCCGCGGGATCGGTCCTGCGCTCGCAGGGAACGTTGGGACTGGTTGGGCTTTCGCGCGGCCGCGCGACGGGAATCAGGATGTCGACGTTCCTATGCTCGCTCCGGCCCGATCCCGCTGCCGCTGGGGGCGCTCTTGGTGTTAGGGCCGGATTTAGGAGATTCTCTGGTTGGTTTCTTTGTTGGGGTTTTGTGTACGGGTGAGGTTGCGTTGCCGACGGTCTCGGGGGCCGGGTGCTCGGGGGAGTTGAGCCGTTCGGAGTGCCCCAACGGGGCACCGCATACCAGCCCGGGGTGAAACCCCGGGTATGCCGCACAACCGGTGCGTTCTGAAGGAACGCCGCATACACCCGGGGGCTCGCACCTGTTTTGCGGTGGCGAAGTGCCAGGGCTGGCGCTGGGGATGGGTGCCTCGAAGGGGCTCCGCGGGATCGGTCCTGCGCGCGCAGGGAAGCTCGGGGGAGGATGGGGCTTTCGCGCTGCGCGCGAGGGAGGGGTTTGATCGCTTCCAATGCTTGCTCCGGCCCGGTCCCGCTGCCGCTGGGGGCGCTCTTGGTGTTAGGGCCGGATTTAGGAGATTCTCTGGTTGGTTTCTTTGTTGGGGTTTTGTGTACGGGTGAGGTTGCGTTGCCGACGGACTCGGGGGCCGGGTGCTCGGGGGAGTTGAGCCGTTCGGAGTGCCCCAACGGGGCACCGCATACCAGCCCGGGGTGAAAGCCCGAGTATGCCGCACAACCGGTGCGTTCTGAAGGAACGCCGCATACTCCCGGGGGCTCGCACCTGTTCTGTCGTGGTGAAGTGCCGGGGCTGGCGCTGGGGATGGGTGCCTCGAAGGGGCTCCGCGAGATCGGTCCTGCGCGCGTAGGGAAGCTCGGGGGAGGATGGGGCTTTCGCGCTGTGCGCGAGGGGGGGGTGATCGCTTCCAATGCTTGCTCCGGCCCGGTCCCGCTGCCGCTTCGTGGAGGCGCAGGAAGGCTCCGGCCCGATCCCGATCCCGCTGCCG
>CANHYD010000158.1 GCA_947464705.1 Verrucomicrobiota bacterium
CGGCTGATTATTTGGATGAATCGACAAGGGGGTTTTGTTTCAAAAAATCCTGCAAGGTTGCCAATGCCAAAATAATTACCGTAATATTAACAAAAAATCGCGGCGTCAGATAATCTTGTGCCCAACCCGAACTGGTTTCTTTATGAAGTCGTTGTTTTTATCATCATTAAATACCTCGCGCCTCGTAATCGTTTTATTGCAACTAAATATTATTCGCTCTCTTTTTGAATTTTCTCGCCAGTTTTTTCTATGTCTGTGCCAATTCCGTGCATCGTATTGCAACCGATTGATGCGAGGGTGGCCCAGATTGCAATTCCAAACACTGCGATGATTTTAAATTTATTCAGGGTTTTTATTTTCATGTTTGCATTTATTATAAAATGAGGTTTTAAAACATATATAATCAACGGAAATCTGTAGGCTATTCACCATCTTTTGATAGGTGCTGAGATCCAATGCCATGGCGCCGGTGCCATCTCCCGTTTAAATTCTTCCCAAGAGCATGAAGATGATCAGAATTAATTGTACAAAACCTAATCTGCCGTTCGGATAGGTCACCCCAATTCCTGAGATGCGGTCAATTGGGAAGAACTGTAATCAGAATCAATATTAATACGATTATTAGAATAGTTTTTATATCTGCAGGTTTTTTTCAATAAATGAAATGGTTTTAATTCGACGTAAATCTAATCTCCTGATTTCTAACGCTCTTTATGCCGGAGATCTATCGGGTTTTTCTTTATAAGGTTTTATCTTTTGTTCAATAGCGGATACAACCACAATAATTTGGCTGGGTCTCCCTCCGGAACCATAATACACCGGCATCTGCCGGCTCTTCAGATTGTGATCAATACCCAGTATTTGACTGCCACGCTCTACTTCATCGCTGGGAAACTCACCCTACCGTTCTACTGACTCACTGAAAGTAGCGAGGAACATGAGTTTTTTGGTCGCTGAGGGACGGGTTTCAACCCTCACGATCCGTCCTTCGGGTGGACGCTTTGAAGATTCTGACCCGCGGAAGAAACCTGACGCCTCGAGACCCGCGGCCACGGCGAAATCCTTGGCAGGCCAATGGCTCGCCCCCAAGAACGGGCAGTCGCTCGAACTCTTCGCCAATGGCACCTATCGCACCGGAGTCGGGGGGGCGGGACGTTTCACTGTTGAGGGCGACCGGTTGGTGTTCACGGGTGCCTTGAGCGCTTGGGACCAAGGGCGCGCCACCTTGAGCCAACCCGATGTCCTCGAGTTCTACTGGACCAACGCCGAGGGATTCAAAAACTACTTTGCTTTCCTGCGGGTCGTCGACAAGCCGGCGAAATAGTCGCGGATTGCTTCGGTTCAATCCGGCTCTACCCAGGTCGTCGCACGGAAGCGCACGGCAGCGCACGGCAGCGAAGAATCACTGTCACGAAGAAGCGGGCAAGGGGACCCCGCTGTTCTGCGACGTTTGGGAACCATTGATCCTGCTCGTACTCAGGGGGCAGCATTTCTCGCCGCCGTTCTCGCTGAGCAGACCCTCTGACGCTTGGAGGTCTAGCGTCTCATGGTCTGCCCCAAGAAACTGGAGACCTCCGCCCACGACAGCATCACCTCACGCAGGGTCTCCAGATAACTCAGATGCACGGCGGCCCAATCCCGGCGGACCGGCAGAACGTCGGTCAAGGCGCTGTCCCCGGAAGCATAGCGCAGCTCCGCCGATTTCAGGACGATTTCAGCCCTTGGTAGGATTTGGTTCCGGAAGGTCTTGAGGTTTTCCAAGGCGTTGGTCAGTGCGACGTAGGATTCACGTAGGTTGAGGCTCAGCTCATTGGCCGTGTTGCGCACCCGGGCCTCGGCCGCGAGGGCTTCGGAGCGTGCCTCGCGGAGTTTCCCCTGGTTCCGGTTAAATAATGGCAGCGGAATACTCATCCCTAGGTCGAAGGTGTTCTGTTCACTGACCTCCAGACGGTGGTAAAGGGCCTCCACCTTCACGTCGGGAATCCGTTCGGCCTTGGCGAGAGCTATTCGGGCACCGCTGGCGCGAACACCCGCCTCGGCCGCTTGGAGCTCAGGTTGCGTGGAAAGGTTGGCGGCGAGTGCATCCAAGGTTGGGACTTCAAAGGCGACCTCCAGATTGACTTCGACCGATCTGACCTCCAGATCCGGGTCACCCACGGCAGCGGCAAGGGCAATGAGGCCCTGCTTCCGCAGCGACTCGCTGCGCCTCAACTCAACCTCGGCGCGGGCCAGTTCCATTTCCGAACGAGCCAGGTCCTGAGGGATGACATCTCCGGCCTCCAAACGCGCCTTGGTGACGGCTACCATCGAGGCAAGGCCGGCGGTGATGCGGCCTTGGGCCTGGAATGCGCTCTCCTGATACAGTGCGGTGGCGAAGCTGCCGTGCACCCGTTTGCGCAGTTGTCGGTGGACACTTTCTAGTCCCCGAAGACGGACCTCGCGTTCAAGAAGTTCCGCCTCGCGAGCCTTGGCGAGCCGGTTTCCCAGCGGGATGGTCTGACCGAAGCCCGCCACATATTGGCGGTCGGGAACGGGGTAACTTTGGACCGGGATCTGTTGTGCACCAAGGATCGCTTCAGGATTCGGAAACGTGCCCGCCTGCTGGGCACGACCGGAGGCGGCTTCGATCAGCGCCCGGGTCTCCGCCAGCTGGGGATGCCGACGCTCGGCCATTTCCAACGCCTGGTCGAGGGTCAGCAACTCGATCTAGTTGGTGGCGCCGCAAACGTCCGACGCGCCGCCAAGGACGCCGAACAAAATCAGGAGAATGACAATCTTCATCGACGGATACCTTACAGATTTACCCCGAACCGCTTCAAAACGACCACCATCACCCCGTAGCAACCCAGCATGAGGGCGGTTGCCAGGGTGAAGCTCAGATAGAAATTCAACTTCAGCTTCAGCAGCAGGGGCGGCAGCACGAGGAAGAACACCAGCGAGGGCAGCACGAGCCAGAAGATGCTGTCGGAGAGGGCAGCCACCTTGCCGGAGTCCTTGGTTTCGAGGTAGACCCAGAACATGGCGATGAAGGAGACCAACGGCAGCGACGCGAGCAATCCGGCCACGAGGGAGCTTCGCTTCGACGCCTCGGAGATGGCCACGACCAACGCGGTGGTGAGCAGGATCTTGATGACGTAGTGAGTCATTTCAGGTGGTGGGTTGAAGGTGCGAGGGCCGTCCCAGCTCCAAGTATAACGCCGGAACGAGGACCATGTTCAGCACCATGGAGGTCAGCAGGCCGAACAAGATCACGATGGCCATTGGGGTTTGGATTTCGTTCCCGGGCTTCTCGCCGCCGAGCGCGAGCGGAACCAACGCCAATCCGGCGGCAAGCGCGGTCATCAGGATTGGCACGAGCCGTTCCATGGCACCCCGTCGCACGGCCTCGCGGAAATCGGCGACGCCCTCGTGTTCCTGCAAATGCCGGATGTGCGAGACAAGCATGATGCCATTCCGTGTCGCGATCCCGAACACGGTGATGAACCCGATGAGGGACGCGACGCTCAGCACGCCGCCCCCCACGAAGACGCCCGCCACGCCGCCGATGAGCGCCAGCGGCAGGTTGAGCATGATGAGCGCGGCATCGCGCGCGGAATGGAAGGCGAGGTGCAGCAGGAATCCGATGCCGATCACCACCCCGAGGCTCACGAGCGTGAGCGTGCGTCCCGCCTCCGCCGCGCTCTCGAACTGCCCGGCGTATTCCACGCGGTAGCCGGGCGTGGCCGATAGAATCGGGTTCACGAGCTTCTGGATGTCATTGACCACGCCGGTCACGTCGCGTCCGGCGACGTTGCACTGCACGACGATCTTCCGCTCGACCTGTTCGCGCAGGATCTGGTTCGGGCCGGTGTCGCGCTGGATGCGCGCCAGCGACCGCAGCGGCACACGCGCTCCAGCGGGCGTGTCCACGAGCACGTCGCCGAGCGTATCGAGCTGCCAGCCCTCGGCGTTTTCCAGGCGCACCACCAAGTCATAGGAAGTCTGTCCTTCGAGGACCCGTGAGGCCTTCACACCCTGGAGGGTCGCCTCGACCGTGTTCGCCACGTCGCGGATGCTCAGGGCATGCCGGGCAATGGCCTCGCGCTCGAACTTGATCTTCAGCACCGGCACTTCGGTTTGCTGCTCGACGGACAAATCCACCACGCCTGTGACACCTTGCATGGACTGGCGCGCCTTTTCTGCCAGCGACCGAAGCTGGTAAAGATCAGCGCCGAAGATCTTCACCGCAATGTTCGCCCGCGTGCCGGAGAGCATGTGGTCGATGCGGTGCGAGATTGGCTGACCGATGGTGATGTTCATGCCAGGCACCTGCGAGAAGGCCGTGCGCAAGGCCTCTAGGAACTGCTTCTTGTTCCGGTCCTTCATCACGATGGACACGTCGAGCTCGGCGGATTCCACACCCTGGGCGTGTTCGTCCAGTTCCGCCCGTCCGGTGCGGCGCGCGACCGACACGACTTCCGGGAAACTCAATAAGGTCTGTTCCACCACCCGCCCCAACCCGTCGGATTCCCCGAGCGAGGTTCCGGGCAGCGTTACTGCGCTGATGGTGAGCGAGCCCTCGTTGAACTCCGGCAGGAAGGCGCGGCCCATGCGCGTGGTCGCCAGCAAGGCGAGCGCAAGCACCACCACGGCGGGTAAAGTGAAGCGCCAGGGGTGAGTGAGAGCGGATTGCAGGATCGGCGCGTATCGGCCTTTGAGCCATTGCACGAACTGGGGTTCATGCTCCGCCAGCACCCCCTTGCTTTTCGGCAGAAGGAAATAGCAGAGAACCGGCGTCACGGTGACAGCAACCACCAGGGAAGCTGAAAGCGCCACGAGGTAGGCGACTCCGAGCGGCTGCAACAACCGGCCTTCGACGCCGCCGAGGAAGAAGATCGGAATGAACACCAGCGCGATGATGAGCGTGGCGAAGACGATGGAACTCCGGATCTCCACGCTCGCGTCGAACACAACCTGCAAGGTGGGACGGCGCTTTTCAGCGGGCAGATGATGATTCGCGCGCAACCGTCGGAAGACGTTTTCCACGTCGATCACCGCGTCGTCCACCAACGCCCCGATGGCGATGGCCATGCCGCCCAAGGTCATCGTATTGATGGACGCACCGAACCATTTCAGGGCGAGCACCGCGGTCACGAGAGATAGCGGTATCGCCGTGAGCGTGATGAGCGTGGCCCGGAAGTTCGCAAGGAATAGCAGCACAATGAGGGTGACGAGCACGATGCCTTCGAGGAGGGCCGTCTGAACATTGCGCACCGACACGGAAATGAAGTCGGCCTGACGGAAGATGTCCGTCTTGAGCTTCATCCCTGCCGGGAGCTTGGCCGAGATATCGGCGAGGACCGCGTCGAGGCGCTGGGTCAATTCCAGCGTGTTCGCGCCGGGCTGCTTCTGGATGCCGAGGATTACGGCGGGCCTGCCCATCGCCGAACCTTCGCCGCGCTTCTGCGCTTCGCCGACCGTCACTTCGCCCAGGTCGCGGATCAGTGTCGGCACACCTCTTGGCGCGGCGACGACGGTGGCTCCGATGTCTTCGAGGGAGCGGATGCGACCCACGCCCGTGACCAGCCATTCGGCCCCGCGTTCGTTGATGATGCCTGCGGAGACGTTCTCGTTGCTCGCTTCCAGCGCACGGACGACCTGGTTCAATGTGACGTTGTGGGACTGCAACGCGGCGGGATTCAGGATCACCTGGAATTGCTTTTCACCACCGCCAATCGGCGTCACTTGCGAGACGCCGGGCACGGCCAGCAGGCGACGACGCAGCGATACCTGCGCGTAGTTGCGAAGTTCCGCAGGCGAATGGTGTTCGGAGGAAAGTGAAAGAAAGAGAATCTCCCCCATGATGGAAGACTGCGGCGCCAGCGTGGGCCGCTCACCCTCGGGCGGCAGGTCGGCCACTACGCCGCTAATCTTCTC
>CANHYD010000159.1 GCA_947464705.1 Verrucomicrobiota bacterium
CTTCGCGGGGACCTCGCAGTCACCGACGTCGCCAAGATCGACGCTGCCGGCCGCAGTAAGATCCGCTTTGCTTGGGCAGGCTCCACTCAGCGCGGCCAGCGCCACTATTACAGGGTCCACGGGCCGACATTCCTGCTCGAGTACGACAACACGCAGAACGATGCCAACCATGTCCACGCTGTCTGGCGGGACTTCGAGAACGACTTCGGGCGTGACCTGCTGAAGGAGCACCTCGAGCACTCCCACAAGTCCAAGTGATCGTTCACCACGGCTCGAACTTCGCATGACTCCGTTTGTCTCACCCGCCGCCGCAGCGTTTTGGGAACGGATTCCTTTGGATTCGAGCCTGATATTCGGCCCGTTGGCGTTGACCAAACAGCCTGCCGGCATCGATCTTCGCCACCGGGAAGATGCCGGCTCGGATGCTTCAAGCTTGCGGAGCATCACATCGACCGATCTGCGGAGCCTGAGTCAGGTCGATGCTTTGGGACGATTTCGCCCCAACAAGGCCTCGCCAAATCTGGTCCGGGGTTGGTTCCACACCGCACCGGACGCCCCGGCACTGGATGCCGCACTGGATGCGATGCTTCCTGGCGGCTTGGCCGATTGGTACGCAGTCCAGTCCGGTTCAGCCCCGCCGATCTCGTGGCAGAACTACGCCGACCGACAAACCGGGATGTACCGGAATGTGGCAGCGATGAACGAACCTGAGGCTGAGGAGGTTGCCCGAGCTGGATGCCATCCCCGCTGCTGCACCCGGCAACGCCTCTGGACGGTGGGCGAACGCCCCCCGGAAACCTTGATGGAAAAGTCAGTAGTGCCCTGTCTCGAGCCCTGTGCCCTGCTGCTCGAATTGGCCCGGCGCGCGCAGAGGGCCCATGCCACAGAGGAGCGAAGCACTGTCATCCTGACCCAGAGCGAACTCGCCATCCTCGACAGTCTGTTCAACTGGGCCCTCGACCATCCGGATGCATCCTTACGTGAAGGGGACCTCTCTTCCGCGGGCAACCCACGCCGCATCCTGCTCTTGCGTGAGAAACTACTCCCTTGGCTTCCGACCAAACCTCTGGGTCAAACTCACTGACGGCCGCTGCCTGAGCCTCTTCCGCGGAAGGCCTGTTTTCGCGTGGCCACTGGCACGCTCCCGCGCTTCAATCATCCCGTGAGTTCGCCGATCATCGTTGCCCTCGACCTACCCTCCGCAGCAGCCGCCCTCGACCTTGCTCGCCGCGTCGCCCCTTACGTCGGCGCCTTCAAGGTTGGCAAGGAGCTCTTCGTGTCAGAGGGGCCTGAACTGGTCCGCCAACTTCGGCAGACCGGAGCCTCCGTTTTTCTGGACCTGAAATTTCACGACATCCCCAACACCGTGGCCAAGGCCGTGGCCGCGGCTGTCCGCTTGGATGTCCAGATGCTGACCGTTCATTGTTCGGGAGGGACGGCCATGATGAAGGCCGCCGAGACCGCCGCTCAAGAAACCGCCGCGGGCCTCGGACGCCCCGCGCCGCTGGTGCTCGGTGTCACTGTCCTGACGAGCATGGACACCGCCGCCCTGGCCGAGCTCGGGGGCGAAACCGACATTACCCGCCAAGTCGAGCGATTGGCTCGGCTCGCGGCCGCGAGCGGTTTGAGGGGCCTGGTCTGCTCGCCTCTAGAAATCACCCCACTTCGGGCCATCCTCCCCGTCTCCATGCAACTGGTGACGCCTGGAATCCGGACTGGTGCAGAAAAATCCGATGACCAGAAGCGCACCCTCGGCCCGGCTGAGGCCATGTCGGCTGGCGCAAACTGGCTGGTCGTCGGTCGGCCCATTTATGCAGCCGCTGATCCGATCGACGCCGCTCGCAAGATGCACGAAGCCGCGCGCTCTGGCCTCTGAAACCCGCCCGTCCACGAACCACGTTGGAATTAAAAATCGGAAGTCCGAGCGGATCCCACACTCTGAAGTGCTGCCCGAGATCCTGAGGCAAAACCCAAACTTTTCTTTCGCGTTGGCCGACAACGGCCTAACTTTCAATTTCTTTCGTATGTTTGAGCTCACCAATGAGGAGATCCGCCGATACTCCCGCCACTTGATCCTTCCGGAAGTCGGCCTGGCCGGTCAGCGCAAGATCCGCAACACCTCCGTCCTGTGCATCGGAGCGGGCGGTCTGGGTTCGCCCATCGCCATGTACCTGGCCGCCGCGGGGATCGGCCGACTCGGCATCGTGGATTTCGACACGGTCGATTATTCGAATCTTCAACGGCAAATCCTCCATTCCGATGCCGATGTGGGGCACTCCAAAGCCGACTCGGCCAAGGCAGCCATTCAAGCGCTGAACCCCAATGTTCAGGTCGACCTCCACAAGACGCGGATCACTGCCGACAATGCGTTCGACCTGATCCGCCCATACGACATCGTGGTCGATGGCACCGACAATTTTCCGACCCGCTACCTGACCAATGACGCCTGCGTGCTGCTGAAAAAGCCGAACGTCTATGGTTCGATCTTCCGCTTCGAGGGTCAGGCCAGCGTTTTCGCCCCGCATCTGGGTGGCCCCTGCTACCGATGCCTCTATCCTGAGCCGCCGCCGCCCGGCATGGTGCCCAGCTGTGCCGAAGGTGGTGTTCTCGGCGTCCTGCCGGGCATCATCGGCTGCATCCAAGCCACCGAGATCCTGAAGCTCGCTCTGGGCAAAGGCACGTCGCTCATCGGGCGACTGATGCTCTTCAACGCGCTCGACATGAAGTTCCGGGAACTCAAGCTCCGAAAGGATCCGAAGTGCCCGCTTTGCGGACCGAATCCGTCGGTCACTGAGCTCATCGACTACGAGATGTTCTGCGGCATCCAGCCCGAACCGGTGAACCCGGGTTCCAATCCCGATGAGGTCAGCCTGCAGGAGATGAAAAAAGCCCTGGATACTCCGTCCCTGGGAATCAAAGTCATCGATGTCCGAGAGGCCGATGAGCAGCAGATCGCCCGAATCGCCGGAGTGCCGCTAGTGCCCCTGAGCACGCTGCCGCAACGGTTTACAGATTTGGATCCGAACGTGCAGTATTACATCCACTGCAAGAGCGGCGTCCGCTCCATGAAAGCTCTGCGATTCCTGCGAGAGCAGGGCTTCAAGTACGTCAAGAGCGTCAAGGGCGGTATCAATGGCTGGGCCGACGAAATCGACCCGTCCGTGGCCAAGTACTGAGCCAATAGGCCAACACAACAGACGCTCCCCGTCGAGCGCACTGAAAAAGGCTTCTAGCCTTCGCTGGCCGCCAGCGGCACCTGAAGAATGAATCGGGTGCCGCGACCCAGTTCGGAGTGGATCTCAATAGATCCACCGATCTTTAGGATGTTACTCCGCACCACATCCAAGCCGACGCCCCGGCCGGAAAGGGCTGTCACCGAGTCAGCGGTGGAAAAGCCCTGCTTGAAGAGGAGCTCGTGGACGGCTGTTTCAGAGAGAACCACTTCCGGAGCAACCAACCCCCGCTGAACAGCTCTCTGCAAGACCTTGGCAGTGGCGATCCCTGCGCCATCGTCTTGCACTTCGATGCAAAGGCTTCCTTCTCGAGTCACCGCATTCAGAATCACCTCACCGGTGGTGGTTTTGCCCCGATCGCAACGAGTCGTCGGAGACTCGATCCCATGGTCGATCGCGTTCCGGATGAGGTGCATCAGGCACTCTCCGAGCACCTTCTCCCAACGTCGATCCAACAGAGTCTCGCCGCCTAAGGTCACCAAGCGGACCGGTTTGCCTGCTTTCATCGCAGCATCTCGTGCTACGCGCTGCATCCGCTGAAACAATTGCTCCGTCGGCACCCAAAGCAACGCGTGAAGGAGTCCGTCGAGGGACTCTACTTGAACCGAGAGAGAATGGACCAGTGAGTCCTTGTTCGGAGGAATCGCGGCCAGAGTATCGCGGATTCTGGAAATGGCCTCCAGCGCCTCGTCCAAGCGGGAAGCAGAAACCAGGACCCGGTCGCACTGGCGGCTACTGGGAGCGGAATCGGAAACGGATGTCGCCGTGTCAGCCCCACAGATGACGGAGTCGGGACTCGCCTCGGCGTCTTGAGGAGCCGCCAAAAGCTGAAGCATCGACTGGTGCAGTGAGCGGCCCACAACGGTGATGGGAAGCCCGATGCCGATCCCGTTAAGCTGCGATTCCACCTCGGTCAGAAACGCCACCAAGACATCCACGCAGGCAAGTATCAGCTCGATGAGGGATTGATCCACCGAGCGCCGACCCGTTCGGATGATCTCCAGGACTGACTCCAGGTCATGAGTCAGACAGTGGATGGGGTCGAGCTTCAAGAAACCCGCCCCGCCTTTGAAGGTGTGAAAGGCTCGGAACAATGCCTCCACCGGCACCATGTTCTGAGGGTCCTGCTCCAGCGTCAGCACTGCGGCTTCAACCTCTTCGAGCAGCCCACGGGATTCGCGGCAGAATTGCGCGAGAAGGTCTGCGTCATCGATGAGATTGAGCACAATCGGGACATCCAACGATTGCGACGGGTCGACGGTCTCGTCCTGCGTGGACTGGCAGGACCAGGCAAGGCATTCGCTCGAAACAGCATCAATGGCTTTGGGGTCGGACATACTCGACGGCGGTCTATCGGCAGAACAACGCGCCGACTAAAACACAAAGCATCGCCCACACACCGAACCTCTGGATTCCGAGCCTCGAGCGCTAAATAGGAGGGCCTAAGCCCGACCATCGGCCCGGCGAATGAGGTAAACACCCACCACCTGGAACAAGAGGTTGGGAATCCACAACAGGTACTGCGGATACAAGTGGGGTTTCGTGTCCAGAGACTGAGCGACGATGATGAACGAGTAGTAGAGCAGCAGGAGCAACAGAGCCATCGCGACACCGATATTGGTTTCGCGTCGATGGGCCCGGATCCCCAATGGAATCCCGACGAGCGTGAAACCGAGGCAGGCGAACGAAAAGGCCGCCTGACGGTGAATTTGCACCTCGATGGGCGTCACATCCAACTTCTCAGCCCGACGCTTGGCTCGTTCGTCCAACAACTGCCGCATCGACATTTCACTGAGCTTGGGCGGATCCAACTTCGAAGGGCGAAAATTGGCGATTGGTTCGATCCGTTCCTCGGCGGAAATCCCCTGCCAACCGCCCGACATCTGCACCAAACCCTGAAAGTTGCGCAGCGACAAAGCCGCTGGAAACCGGTTGCTGTCCCGACGCAATTCAGCCTCAGGAGCAAAGAGATCCAGGTAACAAACGCCGTTGGTGAAAGCAAAGATGCGGACATCGCGCAGCAGGTCGCCGTCCACCTTGCGGGCATACAGGGTCACCGAACCCAACTCCAGATAGCGCCCCTCTCCGAGCGACAGCGTCGCCTGACTCCGAAGCACCGAATCTCGCAGTTCCTTGAAGGCCACCCGGGAACGTGGCCCGACGTCTCCAATGAACCAGAAACACACCCCGCATAAAGCCAACGACAGCACCACCACCGGAACAATGGCGGAGGCCAGGCTAATACCTCCGGCCCGGATGGCCGTCAACTCTTGGTCCGCACTCAACCGACCAAACGTCAGAAGCGACGCCGTCAGCATTCCGATCGGCAGTGCGAAGGACAGAACGAACGGAACCAGCAGTCCCAACGCCTGAAACAACAAGCCAACGGTGGTTCGCGGACTGGCCAGTAGATCGAGGACGTCTTTGAGGACGTTGCCCAGCAACAGAACGAACGCGAACACACCGACGGTGACGACCAAAGTGGCCGTCACTTGTCTGAGCAGATAGAGGTGCAATGTCTTCATCGACTCCCGAACTCAACGCCCCATCGCGCGCCGCGGTTGAGTGCAGACCCTGACCTGATCTACCTCTCGGGTGCAACGTCGACCTAGGCTCCGGTCGATCCGTCCTTCCGTGATTGCTGGGTTGACTCCTTCAACGCCCAGACTGGTCGAAC
>CANHYD010000160.1 GCA_947464705.1 Verrucomicrobiota bacterium
CAATCGGCCCGCGCCTCGCTCTCGCCTTGTCTTGCGAAAGAATCCGCCACGCCATCCCTTTCCTCCCCACTGAATCGCTCCTGCTAACCACCAAGGGTTGTCCCTCCATCGCCGGTCCGCTGCCGTTCCGAGACCGCTTCGGAGAATAAAACGCAGACGACGGGTTCACCGAGGAGGCGATGCCAGCATCGTCTCTTCGGCGGGGAACGGTGGTTTCCGGGTCGGACTGAGGGCTTTTTCGACCAACCGACGCCAAGCGGCCCGATCGTTGGGACTCATGGCCTTCCAGCGCTCCGCCCTCCGCAAGAACTGCTCCCGCTCGGCGGGGCTCAAGGCCTCGAATTTCTGGAACCCACGCACACACCGCTCTCGAGCATCCGGCGTCAGGGCAGCGAAGTCGCTCAAGGCTCGTTCCATCTGAAGACGCTCAGTCTGGGACAGGGTGCCCAAGGCGGCCTGACGCTCGGCAGCCGTGAGGTCGAAAAAACGCGAGAAGGCGGCCGCCTTCCGACTCCGCTCGATCAAGGGCAAAGCCAACCACCGCTCCATCTGATCACGGGCCAATTGCCGGGCCGCCGGTGGCAAGGTGGCCATATACGCCTCGACGCGCTCACGATCGGAAGACACCTCGGCTTGGCGGACGAACCAGGACAGGCGTCGCTCACTTTCGAGGACATCGCGTCGCTCGGCCTCCGTCAGCAAATCCCAGGCAGCCAAGCGCTCCTCGATCCAGGGAAGGTCTTCCTCCGGCACTACAGCCATCAAGGGACCTCGCTCCGATGGGGGAATAGGCAGGAGGGTCCGCAAGGAATCTTGGAACTGGGCCAACCGCAGGCGAATCTCGCGTTCATCCGGGCGTAAAGCCCCGAACTCCAAGAGCTTGGCCTCAATGAGCGCCCGGGCCGCAGGCGTCTTTCGCGACAATAGCGCCTCCCGCTGTTCCGGTTTGGCAGCCAAGAGTTCCCGGAAACGGTCGGTGGGAGTCCGAACTTTGGGCACCGGAGGCAGCGTTGCCGATTGAGGCATGGGTGGACCCGATCGAACCCGCGGCACCGGCGATGCCCCCAAAGGATGGGAAGCCGTAGGACCGAGCTCCAAGTCACGAGTGGACAGACGACGATCCGATTGCGGAAGGACCGACTGCCCAGAGTCGGATTGAGGCACCAAAGACTGAGCCAACACCACCGGAGCACCGACCAGAAAGCCAAACCCGATCACCCCCAACACCCACCGCCCCCAAACACCTCCGATAGGGACGGCGTCACTGAAGAGCGGGCTGAGGGGAACGTCGCCTAAAGGCGACTTCAAAATCCCCCCTAGAGGCGACTTCAAAATAAACTCTAGAGGCGACTTCAGAATCGTCCCTTGAGGCAGCCTCATGGAGCCTCCTCGCGGAGAGCCTGCATGAGGGTCATATCGTCGGGAGCGGATCGAGTCTCCAAAAGTTGAACCGCCTCGAAATCCTGCAGAACAGCCACCCCCGGCATCGCGGCCGCCACCGACAACTCAGCCGCCGTTCGGGCCATCGCCCCATGACGGTGGACCTGAACCCGTTGCCAGCCCCAGTTGAGAGGGATCGCCACGCAAACCAGGGCAACAGCAATGGGGAGCGAATGGCGCCAGAGCCGGCCCATCACGCCTGAGAAAAACCGAGCCCCACCTCCGACTCGGGAAATACCCTGAGCCCACCATCGGGAAATCCCCGACTCCTGTTCAGGAGATTCCTGAATGCCGGAAAGGACTCGAGCAGTAAAGTTACTGGAAACTCTCGGCCGGGGCTGAGAATCCAGAAGGTCATTCAGCGCCAATTCCTCCTCCAAACGCCGCGCCTCGGACGGGCGGTTCGACAGCTGCCGACGCCACTGGGAGGCCTCGTCGGCCGGCAAACGGCGGCGGGTCACCTCATCCAGCCAGTCTTGGTTCAGTGGAGAGTCCATTGAGTGGTACTGGTTCGGTCAAAACCGGTCTTCCCGGAAAGTTGCGCTGGGAGTTTCCCCCAAGTGGTTTGTCCGGCAAATATCTGAATGACTGACAATCGGCAAACATCCCCTTAATCTAGCGTCAGATCGTACCGATTGCCTCCCAGATGCAACCCTTGCCCACGGAAACAGTGGCTCCTCGTCCCGGCTCCGGCTGGTTGACCGGGGGGTTGGCCGTGCTGGATCCACAAGGGCGCATCCTCTCCGTGAACGAGCCATTGGCTGAATGGCTGGAAGAGACCACTGAGGGGTTGGTTGGGCGTGAATGGTCCCAGGTGCTGACCCACCGGCGCCCTGAATGGGCGGCAGGAATCCGGGCTTGGATCGAATCGGAGGCGGAATTCCGGACCCAGGAGCTGGCAGGCAATCCAGACCAGCCTGACGGATGGATCCGTCTCACCGGCGGCCGAAGCCCCGGAGGCCTCTTTGCCCACATTGAATCCACGGTGCCGCCCCGGCCGCGCCTGGAGGAGGAGTCTTGGCCCACGGCCGGTCGCGGCGGCGAGGCCAACCAGCGTCTGCGTCTCCGGCTGCTGCAGGCCGAGGCTCAAGTCGACAACCTGATGCGACGCTGGCCCGGGGTGATCTTCAACCAACGGAGTGACATGTCCTTCCATTACGCCAGTCCGCGCCTGGAAGAACTGACCGGAGTTCCCCTCTCGGAATTCCTGCAACGATCGGAGGTGTTCTGGAATGTCATCCACGAGGCGGACATGCAGGAGGTCCAAAGTCACATCCGCCGCACGATCCGTAGCGAGGTGGGCCTGAGCACCCATTTCCGCATCCGCCATGCGCGGACCGGACGGGTCGCCTACATCTTGGAGCGACGTCAGGCGTTGCGCACCGAGAGCGGGCTTTTGTTAGGGTTCGAAGGCACCTGGCTCGATGTCTCCCGGCAGACGATCGCCGAGCGACGGCTCAGTTCGGCTGCCTGGCGGGACACCCTGGCCACCCTCACCATGGGGATGGCCCACGACTTCGGAAACATTCTCGCCGGCATCCACGCGCTGGCCGAAACGTTGGAACCGGTGGAGGGCACCGATGAACCTCTTCGGGAAAGCCTGGATCTAATCAAGCGCAACGCCATGCAGGCCAGCGCACTGGTCCGACGGGTCTTGAGTCTCCACCAAGGGCGCATTGGCGAATATGGCTACTCCGACCTGAATGACCAGGTGAGCGATCTCTCCGAATTGGTCCGAAAAATCCTCCCTCGCCGCATCCGCTTCGAATCGCAACTCGTCCCCCTGCCGCTGCCGGTCTATGTCGATAGTGTCGAACTGCGTCAGGTCTTCCTGAACCTGGTGATGAATGCGGCAGACGCCATGCCCCACAATGGACAGCTCTGGTGCTCGACCCATCGAATCACCGAGGCGCAGCCACTGCTTCACCTGCAAGGAAACTTCCCCAGGCTGCCCGCTGTCTGCGTGGCCATCCGAGACAACGGCGTCGGCATCCCCGAACGTCATCTGGGCACCATCTTCGATCCGTTCTTCACGACCAAGCCAGTGAACAAGGGATCCGGACTGGGCCTCTACAATGCCCGACTTTTCGTCGAAAAACATCACGGAGCCATCTCCGTGGAGTCGGTCGAAGGTCAGGGGACCACCTTCCGACTGTGGTTGCCCGAGGCCGACTTCACCGAACAAGAACGCGTCCAAGAGGGCGAAGAGCGGCGGCGACGCACCTTGTTGGTGGTGGGGACGGCAGGGCGTTCTCTGGACACCACGGTCGATTCCCTGCGACGGGGCGGATTCTTCGTCGTCGCCGAGAGCCGGGAAAACCAGGCACTCGAGATGTTGGACTCCCTCGATTACGAGTTCGATGCAGTGCTGGTGCAAGTGGCTGCCGACACTTCGGATCGCATCGGCCAATTGCTCCGTGAAGTCCGCCAACGCAAACCTCCGGTGAAGTCCATCCTGCAAATCATCGGCAAGAATGAAGATGAAGTGCACAGCGCCTGGCTCAAGGACGCCACACTCACCCTGCCTTCGGACCTTCAGGAGACCGAGTTCCAGCGGCAAATCGATGAATTGTTCGACACACACACCAGCCGATGAACTCACCCGACGCCTTGTTTGAGCCCTCTCTCAAGCGAATCCTGGTCGTTGATGACGAGGAGATTGTCCGCATCGCCCTGCGGGAGACGCTGCGGCGGGAGCGCTACGGAGTCACGGCTTGCTCATCCCCCGAGGAGGGCCTCGAAGTTCTCAAGACGGAGGCCTTCTCGGTCATCATCTCCGACTACCAAATGCCGGGGATGACCGGTCTGGATTTCCTGGCTCATGCCAAGCAACTCCAGCCCGACGCCACCCGCATTCTCATCACCGCTGTGCTCAGCCTCGACACGGTCATCGAGGCCATCAACAAGGGGGAGATCTACCGGTTCGTGGTGAAGCCCTGGATCCGCGAGGAACTGTTGGCGACGGTGCGCAATGCCATCCAGCGCCATGACCTGATCGTGCGCAACACGGTCCTGCAGGCGACGACGCTGGCGATGAACGATCAATTGGTATCGCTCAACAAGAGGCTGGAATCCCGCGTCTCCGCCGAAGCCGATCACCGTCAGCGGCTCTCCGAGATGAACCAGGCGCTGCAACTCAATTTGCATCACTCGGTGCAGCTGTGCCTGAAGGTGCTCCAATCATTCTATCCCACCCTAGGCACCCAGGCCCGGCGGGTTCTCGGGCTGTGCCGAGCGATGGCCGACTTGCTCAAGCTCTCCGAGACCGACCGCCAGACACTCGAGTTGGCCGCTTGGCTCCACGATATCGGGCTGGTGGGGGCCTCCCGTGGACTCATCCGCAAGTGGATGCAACACCCCGAGACGCTCAGTCCTGCCGAGCAAGCCATCATCGAGCAGCATCCGATCCTCGGTGAGGAATTGGTCGATTTCGCAGCGAACCTGAAGCACGTGGGCCGGGTCATCCGCGGACATCACGAGCAGTTCGATGGACGCGGTTATCCAGACCGATTGGCGGGCAAGGAAATCCCTTGGCTCGCACGGATCCTCGCCGTGGCCGTGGCCTATGCCGAGCATCAGGCCCCTCACGCTGTAGCGGTCGAGATGCTCACCTTGGGGAGTGGCTGGCGCTTCGATCCGGAGGCGGTGCAAGTGCTGCTCCGCGCCCTGCCCCACGCGTCACTGCCGCGCCAGGAACGGGAGATCACCCTTTCTGAACTCAAACCCGGCATGACGCTGGCGGCCGGAGTGAAGACCCAGACCGGAATGCTTCTGGTGCCGGAAGGACAAGTCTTGAGCGAGGCTCATGTGGAGACCATCCACAATCACCACCGCATGCAGGCCCTATCCTCCCTCTTCCACGTCTTCAGGGACTAACCCGAGCCAGGGGCGGGTTCACAATTCAAACCACCCACGATTCACCCCGCTGCTCACAAGTTCGTCCTAGAGCTTACGGAGGCGGATGAACAGACCGGGAGCGGCATTGGGGGGGAGCTGGATCAAGGTGGGCGCATTGATTCCCTCGGTCACCACTTCCGGAATACCGGGCACCCGAACCCAAGTCCCACCGAGAACCGTCAACTGCTCAACCTGATAACGCCCACCGGCGATGCCGCTGAGACTGAGTCCCAATGAACCATCGGGACGCACCGACAGACCCAGGCTGGGCCCCGGTGATCCGACGATGGCATCGCGCACGATGACATCGAACTCCAACGGCGTAGAGACAACCCCATCGCTCACACCGATGCGCACCCGGTTGGTGCTGGGCCCCTGAACTTCGGTGGGGCGCCAGGTGACGACCCCGTTGGTGGACACGATCAATCCCCAGGGTCCGCTCAACAG
>CANHYD010000161.1 GCA_947464705.1 Verrucomicrobiota bacterium
GAGACTTGGCGGTCTTCTGAGACATCATGACGACGTTATCCCAAGTCACCTTGGTGATCGAGTCCGGCATCTCTTGGAGCCAGCCGTTGTTGGCGAATCGGCCATCATCGACCGATCCATCGCGGTGGAGCACCACTTCGATATCACCGGAAACCGGCTTGTGCGCGGCCAGAACGGACGCGGCGGCCGACGCATTGACGGAGGCGGACACGGCCGCAGAGGCGCTGCCCGTCAAGAAACCATCGTGCAGAAAGCGCTTCCAAGCGACGTCATCGGCGGCACCCAATCCCTTCAGGGTTTCGCGAACAATGTCGTAGGGCGACACCTTGGACTCACCCAGAAGGCGGGCCAAGACTTCAAGTTCGGTCAGGCCACCGAAGAGCGGTTCAACCAACGGTTGAACCGGGACCACCGTGCCGTCAGCCGTGCGGGCATCGCCCCAGGACTCGAGGAAATGAGTTCCTGCCAGATGCCAGGTGGCCAAAGCAGCCGTCTCGTCTTCGTAGTAGCCGAGGCGGATCACCGTGCCCGCTTTCTTGGCCACCGCCTCGAACTGGAGATCAACCGGGGCATTGTAGGCCGGATTGCCACCGAGGAGGACCAAGGTGGACACCTTACCCGCGCTAAGGGAAGCCGTGAGCTCTTGAATACCCAGAGCAACGGGTTCGGTCGGTTGCACTAGGGTCACCGTAGACCCCACCGCACCCAACACCGAGTTGATGGCCGCAGCCAGAGCGTGCACCGCAGGAGGCTGGGAATATCCCGCCACCACGACGGCCCCTTGGCCGGCCGCTTTCAAATCCTTGGCTGCGGCTGCGGCCCAAGCCGAGAACGCACCAGAAGGAGACGCCACCCCGGAAACACCGAGTTCGGCGGCAATAGCTGCTGCCACCTGGATCACCTCGCTGGGCTTGACCCGAAGGCGATGGTCGGCATTGCCACCCGTCAGAGACATCATCGACTCCACCACGTAGAGCCGGTTCATTCCCTCATCGGCGGATTTACGACCCAGGGCAAAACCACGGATGTTGCGATGAGCATCTTGCTCGGAGCCGATGAAGTCGCAGTCGAGCGACAAGATCCGGCGGGCCTTCTCGAGATGCACCAAGGCATGAACCGGAGTGCCACACAACTGGGAGTACGCCGCGTCCGCCCCGGAGAAATCAACCGGCTCGTAGGCGTGCCAAGCGGATTTGGGATACTTCTCGGAGATGAGCTTTTGAAGGCGAGCGCGGGACGGCGAGGAGGAGCGCTCCACGAGGAACGCTAGACCTTCACCCTGGTTGGCAGACGCCGACTTAGCGATCTCAGCCAATGCATCGCGGACGGCCTCGATCTTGACATCATTGCCGCCCCGGGTGTGCCGGTGAGCACGGTCGGGATCGTACAAATTCAGAATCGCAGCCTGAGCAAAAGCATCGGTGCCGCCATTGGCTCCGGGGAACAACGCGTTACCCTCGATCTTGGTCGGGCGACCGTCGCTGGACTTCACCGTCAGCGCGACGGCGCTGCCCCGCAAGGGCATGGAAGTCGCGAAGTGCTGAGCCTTGCCGTAGACGTAGCCCTCGGGCTGCTTGGCGAAGGGAGTCAACTCTTCTTCGGGGCGACGACATCCGGTGGCCATGCCACCCAAGCCAGCCAAGAGGAAGCTCGCGGACATGAGCTTCATCCAGTCGCGGCGGCTCTCGCCATCCGGAGCGATGCTGGCGCCGGCCGGGAACTCGCGCTCCATCCACTGACGGAAGTCAGGCTGGTCAGCCAACTGCTCCAGGGAACGCCAGTACTTCGGACCGGTCTCCGGTTCGTTGCAAATCGGGGGAATCGTCTTCATCAGCGGTGGCAGGTGGAACAGCTCTGGCCGGGTTGGACCTTCCAGTCGTGAACGGCTTTCTTGCCGTCGAATTCACCGTTCCAATCGAGCTTAGTCACAAGATCATTCGGCCGGATGTGCTTCTCGGGCTCCCGATGGCACTCCAGACAGAAGCCCATCGACAAGGGCTTGGCATGGTACACTTCATCCATTTTCTGGATCTCGCCGTGGCACTTCACACAGGAAATGCCGCGGTTCACATGCACGGAATGGTTGAAATAGACGTAGTCGGGAGTCTTGTGGATCTGAACCCAGGGAATGGGCTTGCCCGTGGAATAGGACTCACGAACCAGACTCAACTTCGGGGAGTCTTTGGCCACGATGGAGTGGCAACGCATGCAGGTCTCCGAAGCCGGGATGTTGGAGAACCACGACTTGTCGACGTCGCTATGGCAATAGCGGCAGTCGATCCCCAGCTGATCCGAGTGGATGGCGTGAGAAAACGCCACCGGCTGCTTGGGCTGGTAACCCACTCGGGTGTACTTCGGTGTGAAGTAATAGGTGATCCCCGCGATCACGGTTGGCAGCACCACGGCCGCTGCCACACCGACCATCAACGGTATTTTGTTGGTCCACCTCGGGAAAATGTCCGACATCGGGCCGCTTTCTTTGGGCTTCCATGGATCCGAACCGATTCATTCGGCCGATTCCTTCCGCCCATTGGATTGATTTCTGAACCGACCTCCGCTGTTTTCTGCGGATCCATCGACTCTTCATCGACTGGAACCACGGATTCGTCACTCCAACCACCATCCGAGAATCCTTGTTCAATACAGGCATCTCAGACGGCCTCGGGGGGAATGGAAAAACCCACAACGGCGGTCAGCACCGGGCCGGATAGAAGCACCCCCCTCTTCCTCAAGGCAAGCACGTGGATGGATTACCACCATGGCATCACGGAACCGAATACTGTGGTTAAGGTAGCTCAAAAACGGTCTTGACCTTCGAAATCGCCGGGTTTTTTGAGCTCCCTGGAGGCGACTGGCGATCCACCGGCCCGTGACCCAAGGCCCGTCAGATTGCGGGATTCCCCTTTGCCCGGGATTTAGCAAGTCGATAGCCTTGTCGCTTTGAACGGAACGGCGATGGACTACAAGAATTCCCTCAATCTGCCCCGCACGGATTTTTCGATGCAGGCAAATCTGGTTCAGCGCGAACCGCAACGGCTGGCCCAATGGCACAGCTCCGACCTCTATGGGCAGCTGATGGCAGCCAGGGCGGAGTCGCCCCGGTTTGTCCTGCATGACGGCCCCCCGTTTGCCAACGGCGACGTGCACATCGGCACGGCGCTGAACAAGATCCTGAAGGACCTCATTCTCAAGTCGAAGTCCCTGCGAGGCTTCCAGACGCCGTACATTCCGGGTTGGGACTGCCATGGACTGCCGATCGAGTCCAAGGTGACCCAGGAGCTGCGCGCCCAAGGCAAGTCCGAGGCCGATGCCGCCACCATCCGGACAGCCTGCGATGCGTACGCCCGCAAATACATTGATTTACAGCGCCAGCAATTCCAGCGCCTCGGTGTCTTGGGCGACTGGAACAACCCCTACCTGACCCTCGCGCCGCAGTACGAGGCCGATGAGTTGCGACAGTTTGCCGACCTCGTCGAGAAGGGCTTCGTGTACCGGGGCAAGAAACCGGTGTACTGGAGCGTGCCCTTCCGCACCGCGCTGGCCGAGGCTGAGGTCGAATACGCCGATCATATTAGTCAGAGTGTGTTCGTCCGATTCCGTCTGGTCGGTGAACCCAACACGTATGTCGTGGTCTGGACCACCACACCCTGGACGCTTCCGGCCAACCTGGCCGTGGCCTTCAATCCGAAGTTCTTCTACTCGTACGTGTTCGCGCAGGGGAACACGTACCTCGTGGCCAACTCCCTCCTCACCAGCCTCAGCGAAAAATGCGGCTGGGAGGGTTACCAGATCATCCGCACCGCACAGGCCGAAGAATTGGCATCACTGCAATACGAGCACCCCTTCTGCGAGCGCACCGGACGCTTGTTCCCGGCCGACTTCGTCGACGACTCCACCGGCACCGGTTTCGTGCACATCGCCCCGGGCCACGGTATGGACGATTATCAACTGGGCCTGAGTGTCGGTCTGCCGATCTATTGCCCGGTGGACGATGAAGGCCGTCTAGTGGCCACTGCCGACCTTCCCCGCGAACAGCAATTGCCGGAGTCTCTGGTGGGCAAATCCACCTTGGCCAAGGCCGGCAAATCCGAGGCCAACGAAGCCGTATTGGCGCTCCTGACCGAGAAGGAAGCGCTGATGCGCCGGGAAGATTACTCGCACAGCTACCCCCATTGCTGGCGCTCCAAGTCACCGATCATTTTCCGGGCCGTGGACCAATGGTTCATCCGCGTGGACCACACCGGCAACTCGCCAGGAGCCCTGCCCTTCCGGCAGCAGGCACTGGCGGCCATCGATTCGGTGAACTGGATTCCGGACTGGGGCAAGAACCGCATCCAGGGGGCCGTGCAGTCGCGCCCCGACTGGTGCATCTCGCGTCAACGAACCTGGGGCGTGCCCATCCCGGCTTTCTACGATGCCTCAGGCGAGCCCATTCTCGATGCCGGGATCGTCCGCAAGGCGGCTGACTGGATCGAGCGCGAGGGTTCGAATGTCTGGTTCACGACGCCGGTGGAAGCACTGTGGGCGGGATGCCGGCCAGCCGACTGGTCGGGTCCGGAAGCTGTGCGCAAAAGCCAGGACACGCTCGACGTCTGGATCGACTCCGGTTCCTCCAGCCGGGCCGTGCTCATGCGCCGACCCGAGCTCCGCGGCTCGGATGGCGGTTGGCAAGCCGATGTCTATTTGGAAGGCAGCGATCAACATCGGGGCTGGTTCCAGTCATCCTTGCTGTTGTCGCTGGCGGGCAACGGAGCCGCGCCCTTCAAGACGGTGCTGACCCACGGCTTCATGGTTGATGAAGACCGCGAGAAGATCTCCAAGTCCAAGCAAGGCCAAGGCGGCTACCAGAAACCGCAGACAGCCGAGCGCTACATCAAGGACTACGGCTGCGACGTGGTGCGACTGTGGGTCGCCTCACAAGACTACCGCAGCGACATCGTGGTGAGCGAAGAGCGGCTCAAGAAGGTGGGCGAAACCTACCGACTCATCCGCAACACCCTGCGCTACCAGCTTTCCAACCTGTACGACTTCAACCCGGCGACCGACGCGGTGGCGGACGATCAACTCAGCGGACTCGACCGTTGGATCTTGGGTGAGTTCGCCACGCTGGAAGCGGCGGTAGCCAAAGCCTACGACGCCTACGAATTCCACCTCGTGTACCAGCTGGTCTCGCAGTTCTGCGCCGTGCAGCTCAGCGCCATGTACCACGATGTGGTCAAGGACCGCCTCTACACCGATCCGGCCGGCTCGGCCCGCCGGCGCAGCACGCAAACCGCCCTGCACCGCATCCTCACCCGCCTCACGCAGGCCCTGGCTCCGATCCTGGCCTTTACGGCCGACGAGGCCTGGGAGCAAATCCCGGGAGCGGCCACGAAGTCGGTGCATTTGAGCCTCTGGAATCCCGCCGCCGCCGCGGTACCGACCGAACCTGCCTGGACCGTGCTGTTTTCCTTGAGAGAACAAGCGCTGCCCGAGTTGGAAAAGGCACGCCAGGCCAAGCTCATCGGCAAGAGTTTGGATGCCGTGTTGCACTTCGCCTTACCGGCTGTGGACGGCGCGCTGGTGACGTCGCACGAAGCCGAACTGCGGGAACTGTGCAACTGCTCGGCAGTGACCGTGACCCAAGCCGCTGAGCGCCAGATCACCGTGCAAGTCGCCGGCGAAGCGGGTCGCAAGAAGTGCGAACGCTGCTGGCACTGGGAACTCAACGTCGGCGATAATCCGACCCACCCGACCCTTTGCGGTCGTTGCGTCGAAGCGGTGATCCCGCTGTCCTGATC
>CANHYD010000162.1 GCA_947464705.1 Verrucomicrobiota bacterium
GTCATGCCGGCGTGGTCTTTGCGGCCATCTTGTTGACCTTGCTGCCGGAGGGTCTTCGCGAATTGGGCAGTCGCTCGGTGCCCAATCCTTTTGGAGGAGCGGCCTGGTCGCTCGAGTGGATCAAGGACATGCGGATGATCCTCTACTCCCTACTGCTCATTCTGCTGATGCTGCTGCGGCCGCAGGGATTGTTCCATCGGAGTGAACGCCGGAGGCGAGGCGCATGAGTGATTCCTTGCTGCAACTAACCGACGTGACCATTCGCTTTGGCGGCCTGACGGCCGTTTCTTCGGTCACGGTCGATGTCCGGGAAGGGGAGTTGGCCGGACTCATCGGTCCCAACGGGGCCGGCAAGACCACCCTCTTCAACCTGATCACCGGCGTGTATCAGCCCACCGAAGGGCGCATCGAGTTTGCGGGCACGGGCACCGCGGGAGCCAAGCCCTTTCATCTGACCGAGCGGGGGATCGCCCGGACCTTCCAGAACATCCGCCTCTTCCCCAGCTTGTCGGTCTCCGACAACGTCCGAGTGGCCTTTCACCGTCACCTGGAGCATCGGACCTGGCAGTCTTGGCTGCGCGGTGGAGGCTTCCACGCGGAGGAGGCCGAATTGCGGGAACGCACCCGTGAGTTGCTGAGCCTTTTCAACTTGGAGCGAGTCCAGGAGGCCCCGGCCAAAAGCCTTTCCTATGGCGATCAGCGGCGCCTGGAAATCGTTCGCGCGCTGGCCACGGGGCCGAGGTTGCTCCTGCTCGATGAACCGGCCGCCGGCATGAATCCGTCCGAGAAAGACGAGTTGATGCGGCTGATCCGCTTCGTCCGGGACCGCTTCCGCTTGGCCGTGCTGCTCGTGGAGCATGACATGAAGGTGGTCATGGGCATTTGTGAGCGCATCCATGTTTTGGAATACGGGCGCAAGATTGCCGAGGGGTCGCCCGAAGAAATCCGCGCCGACCCCAAGGTCATCGCCGCCTACCTGGGAGACTAGATAAACGTCAAACCTTGCCGTTCTCGCCGTGCTAGAAGTCCACAATCTGAGCGTTCAATACGGTTCCATCACCGCGCTTCACGGCATCTCATTGAGCGTGCCGGCCCAGGGCATTGTGACCCTCATCGGCGGCAATGGCGCAGGCAAGACCACCACGCTCCGGGCCATTTCCGGCATGGTGAAGCCGACCTCGGGCCGGATCCTCTTCGACGGTCAGGACATCACGGGGTTGGCTCCGCATGAGATCGTTCGCCGGGGCCTGGCCCATTCGCCGGAAGGGCGACTGGTCTTTGCCAACCTGACGGTGATGGAGAACCTCCGGATGGGGGCCTATTTGCAGCGGGATGCCCGGTGGATCGCCTCGGAGCTCGACCATGTCTTCGGCATGTTTCCGCGGCTTCAAGAGCGCCGCGAACAGCAGGCCGGCACTCTTTCTGGGGGAGAGCAACAAATGCTCGCCATCGGCCGTGCGCTGATGAGCCGTCCCCGGTTTCTGATGCTCGACGAGCCGTCCTTGGGCATCGCCCCGCTGTTGGTGAAGGAGATTTTCGCCCGGTTGGTCGAACTCAACCGCGAACGATCGCTACCCATCCTGCTGGTCGAGCAGAACGCCCACTTGGCACTGGAAGTCAGCACCCATGGCTATGTCTTGGAGACGGGGCGTGTTCTGTTGTCCGACCGTTCGTCCGTCTTGCGTGATAGCCCTGAAGTACGCAGCGCTTACCTGGGCGGCTAGAGTCCTCTCCTTCAGGTCGAAGATTCGCCTCCTGGTCCACGTTGGGGATTTTTGGCCCATTGACGACTCGGGTGACTGAGACTCTTTGTTTACGTTTGTAAATTTCAGGTGAAACCTGCGGTGCCCTGGCGGCGTCTACGGGGATAATGGGGGATATCCCGAGAGCGTTTTTCCGAGGTGGGCGATGCTGGCGATTGCCGATTCTGGCGGTCCTGTGGACTTGTCTCTGGACGACTCTGCCCCCCCTGCGAGCTCTCGATCGGAAGTTCTGGGATGGAGGCACGGTGCCTCGCAATCCGGTTCGAGGATCCTGGTCGCTGGAAGATGCGTTCCCCACTGTGGGTCTTCTACCGGGGACTTTGGGTTTTGCCGTCCCGCCGGGAGAAACCCAACGGATCATTCTCGTGGGCATGGGAGGCTTGGCTTACGAAGTGTCCCTGTCCGACAAACCATCCCGTCGGTTGTTCTTGGACCTCTCAGAGCGTGTCTTCTTCGAACAGGAGGCGGGCCTTTTAGGAATGGCCTTCCATCCGAGGTTTCAAACCAATGGGTGGGTCTTCGTCTATTACTCTTCCAAGGAAGGGGCCGGTGGTTTGATTCAGTCTTTCAATCGACTCTCCCGCTTCACTGTTCCACCCGGGGGTGACGGACGTCCGGATCCGGCCTCCGAGGTGGTCTTGTTCCATCAGGAAGATCCAGGGCCCAATCACAACGCCGGTTGTTTGGCCTTCGGCCCCGATGGGTATCTGTACCTGTCGGTGGGAGATGGTAGCTTGGGTTCCGATCGAGTGACCCAGCGGCTGGATGCAGGATTCTTTGGGGGGATCCTCCGTCTGGATGTGGATCGCAAACCGGGGAACCTTCCGCCGAATCCGGGCTTTGGCGTCAATCCCGACGCCTATTTCGTGCCTGCCGACAATCCGTTTGTCGGAGCTCTTCAGTACGGCGTTGGGGATCGGGTGATTTGGAAGGGTGGCAATCCTCAATCCTTGCGCACCGAATTTTATGCGTTGGGGATGCGAAACCCCTGGCAGTTCAGCTTCGATCCCAAGACCGGTGACTTCTGGTGCAACGATGTTGGCTATGGCTCGCGTGAAGAGGTCAATCGGATCCGCCGCGGGGCCAACTACGGCTGGCCTTGGTGGGAAGGGACCCTGGCTACCACCGATCCGGAGGTCGCAGGCACTGCCTTGCCCGAGTTCGAGTACTCCCATTTTTCCGGTCGCACGGCCATCACCGGAAGCCATTTCTACCGGGGCTCGTTCTATCCGGAGCTCGATGGCGCCTATTTGTTCGCCGATTGGTCTGGAGACATCGCCGTGCTGCGTCCCGGCGAACCGGGCAAATCCGACACGGCGGAGGTCACCTGGATCGCCAACCAGCCCGGCGTGGTGGCCTTTGGCGCGGATCCCCGGGATGGCTCGCTGCTGCTGACTTCCGGTTCAGGACGTATTTACCGACTGGTTTACCGTCCGGTAGCGGGAGAGGTCTGGCCCAAGAAGTTGTCTGAGACCGGGCTCTTCGAACACGTGCCTTCGCTCACCCCACGGCCGGGTTTGGTGCCCTACGAAATCAACGCCCCTTTCTGGTCCGACCATGCCATCAAGCGGCGATGGTTTGCGCTGCCGGGCGAGGACTCCACCATGACCTTTCGCCGCGACGGAGCCTGGACCTTCCCGGCCGGTACGGTTTGGGTGAAGCACTTTGAGCGTCCTTACTACCGTCCGAGCACCCTGCTGTTTCCCATGGAGACTCGGATCCTGGTTCAGACGACCAACGGGGTTTCTGGAGCGAGCTACCGATGGAACGATGCGGGAAACGATGCGGATCTGGTTCCGGACGAAGGAGCCAACGCGACATTTTATGCGTGGACCCCGACCCAGTTGGTCACCCAGAACTGGCGTTTTCCGGGTCGCAGTGAGTGCCTGTCCTGCCACACCTCGGCCAATGGCGGACCCGCGGGTTTCAATACCGCCCAACTCAACCGACGAACCCGCGAGGGGGTGACCATCGTTTCTCAACTCGATGCCTGGTCGGCGGCCGGCTACTTCTCGGAGCCCTTGGTCCGGACCCACCAGATGCCTGCACTGGTGTCCCCGACCGATGAGACCCAGACCTTGGAGCACCGGGTTCGCGCCTATCTGGACTCCAACTGCGCCTCGTGTCATCAGCCCGGGGGGCTGACCCGCACGCCTTGGGATGCCCGCATCGGCACGGCTCTGGATCAGATGGGGTTGATTGGGGTCCGCTCTTCGTTATCCAGCATGGGGCTGGGCGAGTTTCGCATCGCCCCAGGGCATCCCGAGAATTCCTCCCTCTTCCTCAGAATTTCTACGTTGGGAGCGTTTCATATGCCTCCCTTGGGCGCGTCGGAGTTGGACACGGGTGCCGTGGAGCTAATCCGGCGTTGGATCATCGAGGACTTGCCTCGGCGGCAGGGCTACGATCAGTGGGCGGCTCAGTGGTTGCCGGAGCCCTGGGAGTCCCTGCGGTCGCAGGCCCTGGATGCGGACGGTGACGGGCTCGACAACTTCACCGAGTACCTTCTGAAGGAGGGCCCATTGACTCCACAGCGCCAGTGGAAACCGGTGATTCGCCGCGAGGGTTCCCGGTTCTTCCTGCGATTCAATCGATGGGCCGGCCGGCGCTTCGAAGTGCAGTGGGCTTCCGACCTCACGCCTGCCGGTCGTTGGAGCCGCTTGGAGGTCGAAGAGAACGACCCCCGAGCGAAGTCGTCGGACAGCGAGGCTTCCATCCCGTTGCCCGACGGGCCGACCCGGTTTTACCGGGTGATCGTTGCGGGCGAATGACTCATTCCGGCGGAGGGCTGTGGGATCCATTGACCCCCATCGGTCCTTTGGAGCAAAGTCCAGATAAGCCTTCCAATGACTCCTCGCCGGAATTCTGCCCCACGATCGACCGCCTTCACGCTCATTGAGCTGCTGGTGGTCATCGCCATCATCGCCATCTTGGCGGGCATGCTGTTGCCGGCGCTGGCCAAGGCCCGATCATCGGCCATCAAGGCCTTGTGCAGCAGCAACCAGCGGCAATGGGGCATCGCGGTGAATCTCTACGCCAACGACAACGAGGACCGATTCCCGGACAATACCGATGGCACCGGCCTGAGTTGGCTCGGGGCCAGCGCCCGCAGCTTCACCGACAAGTACCTGATGAAGAATGCGGCTCCGAGGTCGCGGAACGACCGCAAGGCGGCCAATCATGTACTCTTCTGTCCAACCGACGAATGGAATCGACAGGCCGACGCCTGGAGTTATGGATCGAGCGCGAGACGCCCGGTGTTCATCGGTTATTTTTTCCTGCCGGGCCGTGTGAATGGGGCTTGGGATTATGACTCCGATGGTTTGGGCGACTGGCACTACCGCAAGAAGCTCGGCGGAGAGTTCTCCGCGGCCCCCATCCTCATCGATCGCCTCCAAGGCCATGGCGCGCACTCCACCAACCTCCTGAACCCCGGCATCAAGTGGATCATGCCCGAGAATGGTCGCCCGACCAAGACGGCCAATCATGCGGGTGCGCGCGGCGTTCCCACCGGGGGCAATTTCCTTTTCGAGGACGGCCATGTTCAATGGATCCTATCCCGCAACGTGACGCTGGGATCCAGTCAGAGCCAATGGCAGTGCTTCTACGGCATCCGCCTTCCCTGAAGCGCCTGGCAATCGGGGCCTTGTCCCCGATTCTCCCTCGTGACCGAGGGCGACGAGCAGTCGGTCCTGTGTCTTCGTCGCCTTGGCTTTACCGTAGGGGCAATCGGTAGCAAGCGGCCTCGCGGTCATTGCGCACCAACAAGAGGTCGCCCGCCAAGGCGATGGGGTTCCAGGTCTTGTCGCTGAAGACCTTCAAGCGCCCCAGCTCCCCGGGTCCGTCCGGAGTGGGATGCAACAACACCAACTCGCCGTTCTCGGCCATCAGCAGGTAGAGCTCACCGACCAGCAACCCCTGCCCATGTCCGTGCCGTCCCTCCTTCCAACGCTGCGAACCGTCCTTCGCGTCCAGACAGGCCAGGATTCCGTCGTCCAA
>CANHYD010000163.1 GCA_947464705.1 Verrucomicrobiota bacterium
CCTCGCCCACGCATCCCCATCCGCGCATGGACCGAGGCCGGACGCCGGGTCGGGAGACCCGGCCTACAAGGGACCTTTGTCGAGGCAACCCGAGCGGCAGCGGAACCGGGCCGGAGCGAGCCTTGGAGGCGAACAAACCCATCCCCTCGCGCGGTAGCGCGAAAGCTGATCCTTCCCAGAGCCTCCTCAGCGAGCGCAGGTACGGTTCCGCGGAGCGCCCCACGACACCGACTGTAACCAACGTCGGCGTTTCCGGTTCCTCAGCGAGCGTAGGCACGGTCCCGCGGAGCGCCCCCACGACCCAGCCAACTCATGACCCAGAAGCCCTCGGTTTACGCCTCCAAAGAAAGCCCGAAGGTGAATACGAAAAGCGCCACTTCTGGAGTTCCCACCTGGAAAACCTTGGGGCAGCGTTGACCCATGATGACCCGACGGGACTTCCTGCGCACCACGACCCGGGCCTCCGCCCTCGCCGCTGGTCTCCCACTGGGATGCGTTCAGGCCACTCATTCCCCAGGGATCATCGACACCCACACCCACTTCTACGACCCCTCGCGACCTCAGGGCGTGCCCTGGCCCCCGAAGGACGACTCCATCCTCTACCGCCGAGTGTTGCCCCGCGACTTCCGAGCCCTCGCCGAACCCCTCGGAATCACCGGCACGGTCGTGGTGGAAGCCAGCCCCTGGGAAGAAGACAACCAATGGATCCTGGACTTGGCTGCCCAAGACCCCTTTCTCCTAGGGCTCGTCGGCCACCTCAAACCCGGTCGACCTGGGTTCCGAGACCAACTGATCCGCTTCGCGGCCCACCGACGATTCCGGGGTATCCGAACCGGCGGATGGAATGGCGGCCTGCCCCTCGATGACCCCGACTGGAAGCGGGACATGGCCCTCCTGGCCGACCGCGATCTCAGCGTCGATTTGCTCATCGGGGCCGACCAATTTCCCGACGCCATTCGCATCGCACAGGCTTTCCCCAGCCTGCGTATCATCGTGGACCACTGTTGCAATGTGCCGGTGCGTCAACCATTGCCCGAAGCCTGGGTCTCCGCCGTGCGAGCCGCCCGCCGCACCCCAAACCTGATCATGAAGGTCTCCGGCCTCGTCGAGGGAACCGGCCGTTCCGACGGCACCGCCCCACGAGCCATGGAGGCCTACCGATTCATCCTCGACCCGATCGCCGACGCCTTTGAAGAAGACCGCATGGTCTTTGGCAGCAATTGGCCGGTCAGCGAACGCTTCGCCCCCTTGGCGACCGTCTTCGGCATCGTCGACGATTATTTCAGCGCCCACGGATCCACCGCACGGTCCAAGTTCTTCACCCGGAACGCCCGACGCATTTACCTCGGCTCTCTCTGACCCCGCTCCCCCTCAGACTTCGCACCCCATGAACCCTCTGATTCTTTCGCTGGGATTGGCCACCACGCTGCTGACGGCCCAGGCCGCCTCCGTCCTGTTGAAGGACGGCTGGATCTTCACCGCATCGGGTCCGGTGCTGACCAACGCCTCGGTACTCATCCGCGATGGGCGTATCCAGAAAGTCGGTAGCGGACTCACCGACAAGGCAGACACCGTCGTGGAGCTCGCCGGCCAGCGGGTCTTCCCCGGATTGATCGCCCCCACCACCGTCTTAGGTCTGCTGGAGATCGACGCACTCCGGGCCACCCGCGACACCACGGAAGTCGGGGAATATTCGGCCGATGTCAGCGCGTGGATCGCCGTCAACCCCGATAGCGAACTCATCCCCGTGGCCCGCGCCAACGGCTACACCCACGCCCAGGTCGTCCCCTCCGGAGGCACGGTCTCCGGCTACAGCGGCCTCATCCAACTCGACGGCTGGACCATCGAAGACCTGACCATCGAAAAGGCCGTCGCTCTGCACCTCCGCTGGCCGGGTTTTGGCCTCGACACGACCCCTCGACCGCCCGGCAAAGACTCAGGCCCGTCACTCGAAGACCAAGTCCGAGACCGGGACCGCAAGCTGCGTGAAATCGACGCCTTCTTCACCGAAGCCGCCGCCTATTCCGAGGCCAAGAAAGTCGCCAAGGAAGGTTTCAAGATCGTGCCGGCCTGGGAAGCCATGCTGCCCGTCGTGCGGAAAGAGCGCCCCCTCTGGATCCACGTCAACGAAGCCCGGGGCATTCGATCCGCAGCCGAATGGTCGGTGCGGCGCGGCTTCAAAGCGGTCATCGCCGGTGGTCGGGATGCCTGGCGGGAAGCCGCATATTTGGCCGAGCACCGCATCCCGGTGGCTTACGAACACGTGTTCACCCAACCGGTCCGCGACACCGATCCCTACGACGTCCACTACTCGGCGCCCGCGGTCCTGGCCAAGGCGGGTGTGCTGCTGGCCTTCAGCGAGGGGACCGAACAGTTCGGCGCCAGCAACATCCGCAACATCCCCTACTCGGCCGCCCAAGCTCGGGCCTTCGGCCTGCCCTATGAAGACGCGGTGCGAGGATTGACCCTGAACGCCGCCCAGATGCTGGGAGTCTCCGACCGACTCGGGTCCATCGAACCCGGCAAGGAAGCCACCCTCTTCATCGCCGATGGAGACGTCCTCGACCTGAAGGCCCAGGTGAAGCGGATGTGGATCCGGGGCCGCGAGGTGGACCTGTCCTCACGCCACACCCGGCTCTACGAGAAATACCGGAAGCGGCCGTCCAAGCAGTGATTCCACCCGCTGCCGAATCACGCGGACTTCGCTCCGGCGGCCGCCACCTCCTGCTTCACAAAAACCGTCTGAGTGGGAAATGCGAACTCGAGCTTTTCGGCATCGAAACGCTCCTTCACGCGGAGGTTCAATGCGTGGAGAGCCGCCAAATACGTCGGCCAGTCGCGGGTCAGACACTGATGGTTCACCTCGATATTCAGCGCCGAGGCATCAAATCGATTGAAGGTCACATGACACTCTCCCGTGAGCGGATGGTCCTGGAAGATCGACCGGAGTAACTCCGTGGCGCGCTCGACGCGGTGAGCCGGAGTGTCGTAGGTCAGGCCGTAGTTCAGGACGGTGCGCACGAAAGGACGCGCGGTTACGTTGATCACCGTGTTGTTGCCCACCGACTTGTTGGGGACAGTGATCAAGAACCCATCGGCACTGCGGACCTGCGTGGCCCTCAAGCCCATCGCCTCCACCACACCATCGACATCGGAACCCACCTTGATGCGGTCCCCGACCTTAAAGGGCTTGTCGACGAACACCGCGACCGCACCGAAGAGGTTGGCCACCGAATCCTGCGCTGCCAGACCAAAGGCCAATCCCAGCACCGAGACCGAACCCAGGATGGCCGTGATGTCCACCCCCAGGTTGCCCAGCAGGGTCAACGAGGTGATCAAGATCAACACCGCCTTGATCAACTTGCCGATCAGCAGCACGAACTGATCGTTGAAGGCCACATCACCGCCTTGTTTGGGCTGACGACGCCAGGCAGACATCGCCAAGTCGATGACCCGCAGCGCGATGAACGTCAGAGCGATCGCGCCCACGATGAGCGACAAGCGGGACAAGTTGATCTCCAGCCAAAGAGGCCATTCGTACAGCTCCAATCCGATGTGGATCAGGAACACCAACGAGATGGCCTTCACCGGACCGTCCGCCAGCTTCACCAGAATATCGTCCCACTCCGTGTCTGTCTTCGAGGCCCAATGCTTCAGGCGGTTCTGGATGAGCCAGTCGAGGGCGCGTGAGAACAGGACCGCCAGGACCAGGTACAGCAGCGAGGCCAGGTACTGCCATCGGGGGATACCCGTATTCAGGAACGGCTCCTCCATGCCCGGGATTTGGTTGATCCAGAATGACAACTCGGTCTTGTGGCTTTGGATGAACTGCTGGTCGATCACCTGGTGCGTCAGGGCGCTGGCCTTGGAGGCCAGATCGAGACTCTTGGCGGTTGTGGTGTTGGTGGTCTCAGCCGCCAGGGTCCGGGACCAGAGGCTCCAGACCAAGGTGGCGGAACAAAGAAACATCCCGAACTGAAGGATCAGTCGTGGCAGCAGGCGTCGGATCATCGGCGCTGACCAGTTAGTCGCGGAACGACCGACTGGCAAGGGGGATTCCAAAGGTCCGGAGTCCCGTCACCGATCAGAACTCCGACTCCGAACACCCGGTCACTCCACATCGGCCGGATGCGGCCTGCGGGGCATCCCCGGCTTCCGATAATAGACCTTCCACAGCACCAGTCCGAGTGCGGGCGCTGTCATACCCACCAACCTGCGATCGCGAGTCTCCAGCAAGGGAATCAGTTCCTCAGGCCGAAAACGCCCATGCCCTACTTGCACCAGCGTCCCCACGATTCCCCGGCACATCTTGTACAAAAACCCGTCGGCCTCGATGACCACCGTGATGCGTGGGCCAGAGCGGATGACGTCGCACCGCGTCACGTTGCGCACCGTGTGATGGCGCTCGTAACCCGGTGACGCACTGAATGCCAGGAAGTCGTGCCGCCCGATCAAGGTGGCTGCGGCTGCCCGCATGGCCACCAGGTCGATGGGCTTGGGCACATGCCACTGCTGGCGCAGGCCCAGGGGTTCGTGCGCCGAATCATTCCACACGGTGTACCGGTACTGTTTACCGATCGCATCGAACCGCGCGTGGAAATCGGCCCGGGTTCGAGCCGCCGCCGTGACCCGGATGTCTTCGGGCAAATGAGCGTTGGCAGCCAAGATGAGCTTGTCCGGGGTCATCCGCCATTCGGCCCGGGGCACATCGAAATGCACGGACATCCCGCGGGCGTGGACTCCGGTGTCGGTCCGACTGGAACTAACGACCCGGGGACCGCTGCGGAACAATCGGCCCAGGGCAACCTCCAGGCATCCCTGAACCGTGATGCCCTCGACCTGCACCTGCCATCCGCTGTAGGCGGTGCCGTCGTAGGCAACGGTCAGGCGGATGCGTTGAAAACCCTCGGGAGCCGAGTCCGGACGCTCACGGGTACGTTTTCGGGAAACTTCTGGATCCGGGGACATCGTGGCTTCCTGGGAAGCGACACCGTCACCCCTCACAGGGTGAGACTGTCGAGGTATCCCTGCAGCAGGATGGCAGCCGCCGCCGCATCGATCTTGCCGCGCTGTTGGGCCGCCTTGGTGCCGCCGCTGCGCAGGGCCTTGGCCGCCGACACGGTGGTCAAGCGTTCGTCCCAGGTCCGGATCGGCACCACGATCACATCCTTGAGCGCCGCCACGAACTCCCGCGCTTTGGTGGCGGCTTCACCATAGGTGCCGTCCATGTTGCGAGGCATGCCCACCACGATGAGTTCTACCTGCTGGGAGCGGATGAGTTCCTTCACCCGCTCCACCAGTTCCAAGAACGGTTCGGCCGGAATGTACTCCAGCGGACGGGCCATCATCCGCAATTCATCACTGATGGCGACGCCCACACGGACGCTGCCGGGATCGAGGGCCAGAATACGCATGGCTCAGAGCAGCGAAGCGGAATCGTTGTCGATGAGCAGCACGGCCGCCGGATTCCGACGGAGGATGGACGCCGGGCACAGCGAGTTCACCGGTCCCTGGAGCATATTTTTCACCGGCACGGCCTTGCGCTTTTCTGGGGCGACGCAGACCACCTTGCGGGCCGTCATCAAGGCCGGGAGTGTCAGGGTGATGGCGTAGGGCGGTACCGTTTCCAGTGAAGCAAAATGCCCCTCTTTCACCTGCTGCATCTTGCAGGCGTCATCGAGTCGGACTGCCTTGACCCACTCGGAGTCGTCCAAGCGGGCAACGTGGGGGTC
>CANHYD010000164.1 GCA_947464705.1 Verrucomicrobiota bacterium
CGCTGGAAAGGAGATTTAGGTTGGTGTTCCCATCGCTTCCGGTCCAATCCATCACATTGTTGGCCCAAGTGTTGGTCCGGGACCGCGTCTCACCCACTCCGTGGTTGTTGACGTACCGGTCTTGGTGATCGTCGGTGTACAACTGAAGCGCCGTCTGCAACTGCTTGGCATTGTTCAGGCACACCATGCCCCCGGCCTTCGACTTTGCTCGCGCCAAGGCCGGCAGGAGGAGGCCCGCCAAGATGGCGATGATCGCGATGACGACCAGGAGTTCGATGAGGGTGAAACCACGGGAACGCATGGTGAGAAGCTGCGGATTCCCGGGCCGCAACGGAAGCCTCAAGCGCGCCTGCAATGAAACCACGCATCCCAGCCCGTCACCGGCTCGCGCTCACCGGCTTGAGCCAGGTCGAGGGGGCCGTGTCCTCCCGGATCCAATCGACAATGAGGCCGATTTCCTGCTCCGTCAGCCGACCATCTTTGAGGTAGGACGGCATTCGGTCATTTCGAGAGCCGTAGAACTCCGCGTGGGTCGGATCAGAAATCAATCGCACCATCCAGGTGCGTGAACCCCAGCCCGTGAGGGTCGGCGCCGTGGCATCTTCATCCGCCTTGCGGAAGGCATGGCAATCGGTGCAACCAAAGGTCGTGGCCACATGCGCGCGGCCTGCCTCAACCCGCTGGAGTCGAGCCCCAGCCGAGGCTCGATTGGCCGGAAGATCCGCCTCAGCCACGACCGCCTCGATCAAATCGTCGAGCGCACCCGGGTTTTTGGCCATCCGGGCTGGAAGCTTTTCCTGGACGTAGCGGACCATCTTCCCGGTTCGAAACTTGGTGCCACCGTAGTAGGACAGGTTCGTCACCTGATCGGCCGTCAGCAAACCACGCAGCCAAGACGCCGAGCCAAACCCTCGCAAATCTGGGGCGCTCGGCGACTCCGCGGAGACCAACCCCAATCCGTCATGCCCGCCATACCGATGGCAGGAGGCGCAGTGTTGAGCAAAAAGCCTCGGTCCGACTGTGGCGGGATCTTGCTTGAGAAGCGACACAGCTCCCTCGCGAGGTATCCCGCCGGCCGTCTTGATAAGACTCACCATCCGATCGGCATCGACTTGCGCTTGAGCCAAGGCGGCCTGGAAGCCCGGATTGTTCGCGTCGCTTCTCATCGATTTGACGGTCAACAGCAGTGCTCCCACCAACACTGCACCCAGGAATCCCAGATTGAAGCGATGTCCCAACCGCCACCCCCCGATGAAGGGCATACCGGCCAGAATTCCCATAATGATTCCAGGGATGATGATTGCACCCACCAGTTCGCCCTGGTGCCCGAACCATTGCGTCAGGAAATCCAGTTTCAGGAATTCAAACAGGAAGAGAAAGTACCACTCCGGTCTAGCCGCATTGAACGGCAAGGTCGGATCAGCCGGAGCGTGCAACTCCGCCCCATGGTGCCGCACGGTCAGATAGACCACCGAGGCCAAGACTGCCAGGCAGGCCACCCCGTCCATCAGCACCTGGTCGGGCCAGAAATTCGCCTCCGGTTTGCGGTACGGCTGCTTGGCCGTGATGCCGTGTTTGCGGAACAACGCCACGTGGGCGGCGATGGCGGCAATCATCAATCCGGGCAAGACTCCGGCGTGAAGGGCAAAGAATCGGGTCAGCGTGTGGTGGCCGTAATCGGAACCGCCGACAACCAGCTTCTGAAGCGGCGGGCCGATGATCGGAACAATACCCACGAGACTCGTGGCCACCTTGGTCGCACCAAACCCTTTCTGATCCCAGGGCAACAAGTAACCCGTGAGGCCCAACCCCAACGTCAGCAGGAGCAGAACCACCCCGAACCAATAGTTGACCTCGCGCGGAGCTTTGTAGGCCCCGTCGATGATGACCTGAAGCAGGTGCAAGACCAACAACACGTGCATGGCTTGAGCCACGTAATGGTGCAGTCCCCGCAAGAACCATCCGCCCGTCATTTCGTGCTGGATGTAGTACACGCTCTCCCACGCCGAATTGGCGCTGGGACTATAGGCCATCCACAGCACCACACCCGTCAGGATCTGGACGAAGAAACAAAAACTCAGGGTGCTACCCCACACATAGCGCCACCGGGCTCCTCCGGGAATACGCTCGAAGAGCACTTCATGCAGCAACCCGGCCACCCCGGTGCGCTGATCGATCCACTGAATAAGCTTCTTCATGTCAGAGCCACCTTTGCCGGGATGCCGGAGCGGAAATTCTGGAAACGCAACCACACGGACTCGCCACGAACCTCCACGGCCAGGGTGTCCATGGACCGCGGACTCGGAGAGCGCGGATCATTGATCGAGCCATCCACTGCAAACGTGCTGTCATGGCAGGGGCAAAAGAAGGCTTTCCGGTCGGTCTGGTAGTCGATGAAGCAGCCGGCATGCGGGCAGACGGAATGCAGCGCCACGACCTGAGAGGGGCCTGTGCGGCGGAGGTACACCACCCCCACCGGGACAGCCTTGTCACGCGTCCATGCATCCGAACGGCCGCTGATGACCGCAACTCGAACCGGGGTGCCGTCAGCGGGCACGCTCGATAATCCACCCACGGAAATCCAATCACCATCACCACTATTTCGAGAAAGCGGATCAAGCCATGCCACCAAGCCGGAGGCCAATGGCACGGCTGCACAACAAGCACCGACGGCCCCCGCGGCGGCTTCGGTCAAAAACCGTCGGCGCGGCTGGGCTCCTGAGTCTGGGGTTGAATCCATAGGGGGTCACGTCCCTCGAGGTAGAGGTCGAAGACGACCGCGGACGGTGCCTCGCGGTCCGGATTTTTCCAGCGATAACGGCAAATTTCTTAGAGCGGCTTTGTTTGAAACTTGATTTGCGCCGGCGGTTGGAGTTTCTACAGACCAGTTCTTTGATGGTCGTTTTCCTCACAGAAAATGCCCAATACCAAAACATCTTTGGAAGTGCAGGAACGCCGTGAGAATCGGCGACGGTTGCGCCACTGTATCAGGCAACAGACCCCCTGGTCGTACACGACAGTCACTGGACGCGAGTCTGGGAAGGCGGGGGCGAGGTTCGAAGCCTGTAGTCAGGATATTGCGCCAAAGGTGCTCGTCGGGTCGCGGCTCTGTGCCGCAACCGCTTCGCCGCAAAGCGAAGGATGAGGCCAGACCATCCTTGCCGATGCGGCGGGATGGAAACATTCCGAATGTCTGACGCCTTCATTCCCTGTTTTGCCGGTGGATGGGAGGCGTTTTGTGTTTCCAACACTCACGCACTCCGTGTCCCCCGGCCTGGTCTCTATTGACACAACCCAGGCAAGCCCCTGAACCCGGCTTGCCGTTGCCGTGAACTAGAGACCATGAACACCGTCCGAACATTCCGTACCCGAAAACCAAGACTTCACCCGCGGGGATCTCTCACTCCGAAAGTGATGATCGCAGCCTGCGCGATCCTCTCTGTCCAAGCCCAATACCCCGCTTCCGTGGTGGAGTACCGATCCGGAACCGGCTTCTCCCCGGGCTACACCAACACCGCCTCGGCGATCGGGATGCCCAGCCGCATCACCAGCGGCCAATATGGTGGCCCCGTGGATCCATTCTCCCCGCCTTACACCCAAGAGCAGCTGGTCAGCATCGGTGCGGGAGGCTCTCTGACGCTGCGTTGGGATTCACCGCTCAAGGATGCGCCAGGAAATCCGTACGGGATGGATTTCACAGTGTTCGGCAGCACCGGGTTCCTCATGACCAATGATTACGATGCCAATTGGAGCCCCATCGGCAAGCCAGCCACCGACGGATCCCTCTTCAACCCCAATTCGGGCACCCAGCGGATTAGCGTCAGTAGCGATGGCAAAACTTGGTATGTGCTGGACCCTGCTCGGTCACCCAAGGTGGACCACTATTATCCGACCGACGGATCGGGCGACTTCGGAATTCCGATGAGCGCCTCGCTGCAGCCGGCCGAGTTCTCTGGGAAAACTTTGGGTCAACTGCGCGAGCTCTACCGAGGCTCGGCCGGAGGGTCCAGCTTCGACCTGGCCTGGGCCTTGGATGCCAATGGCAAACCCGTGGGCCTGAGCGAAGCCTCCTACATTCGAATCGAGGTACTCAGTGGCAAGGCCGACATCGACGGGCTTTCCAGGGTCAGCACGGTGCCCGAGCCGCAGACTTGGGCGTTGATGGCTTCCGCGATGGCCGGGCTATGGGCCTGGCGAAAGTTTCCCCAATCGCTTCCGTGAAAGAATCCCCCGAGATGGCACGCCTTGCCACCGTATCGGAAACCCAGTGCCCGCTCTGCGGTCAGGCCAATGCCTGCCGCAGGGCCGCAGGCGCTGATCCGTTTCCGGAACGGTGTTGGTGCGAGGATGTGAGCCTATCAACTGAGGTACTGGAACGCATTCCGCCCCATCTCCAACAAAAAGCCTGCCTTTGTCCAACGTGCGCGGGATGCCCAACGCCGGCCCGGGAGCCTCTGCCCGGGCCGGAAGAGCCAGACACCTACTTCACGGAGGACGGACGGATGGTCTTCACCCGTGCCTACCATCTTCGCCGAGGCTACTGTTGTAGGAATGGTTGCCGCCACTGTCCCTACGGCGACAAAACCTGATCGAAATTTCCGAACCCTCTCCGTCGCCATGAACTCGTCGCTTCACCGAGACCACTGCGCTGCTCAGGCTTTTTGTCTGACAGCCTGCCTCGTGATTTCTGCCCAAGGAGCGACCATTGTGGAACCCTTCGACACCGATCCTGCCGTTCGAGGGTGGCGTCCCTGGGGAGACACCTCCCTCTTCCACTGGGACGCTTTGGGCCAGCGAATGGAGGTGGTCTGGGACTCATCGCGTCCGAACAGTTTTTTTGCTCTCCCTCTGCCGACCACACTCGGCACCCACGACGATTTCAGCTTCGCCTTCGATCTCACCCTGGAATCCCACGCCGTGGCTGTGGTCAGCGGGCAATCCGGATCCTTTCAAATCGCAGCCGGCTTGGTCCGGCAGGCGGATGTCCTGGCCACCAACTATTCACGAGGCTCCTTCCCCGGGGCCAAGAACACCGTGGAGTGGACCTGGTTTGGCGAATCAGGTGCCGTTTCCTCGTCAGTCTCTCCGGTGATTGTCCCATCCGACGGCCGCTTGCCGTGGGGCTATGCCGATAGCTATGTGACACTCGAACTCGGTCGCCGTTACCGGTTTCAACTGGCCTACACAGCAACGCTTCGGACGGCCCGGATGTCCATGGCGACCGACGGCCAACCCGGCCCTGAACTCGCGGACGTCGTGTTGCCGGCCAATTTCACGCGATTCAACGTCGATGCCTTCGCCATCAGCAGCTATTCGGCTGCCGGCCAAAACCCGCTCTATGCCGGCTCCGTGCTGGCCCAGGGCTGGATCGATAACGTTTCGATCACCCTGCCCGATCCCGTAACCCTGCGCCTCCGAGCACGCGATGGCGGGGTAGCGCTCGATGCCTTAGCGGGATGGCGCTACACCTTGGAAGCCTCGAGCAACCTCACCGACTGGAGCCGGGTTGCCGAAACCCTCGCTTCAAACTCCGGTGAGCTCGAACTGTGGGACCCGCGAGATGCGTGGTTACCCGAACAATTCTACCGCGTGGTTGCCGTTCGCCCATGAAGCGCACTCCAGGGATGACCTCAGGGCGGCCGGAACGGGCCTTCACGCTGATCGAACTCCTGGTGGTGATCGCCATCATCGCCATTCTGGCGGCACTCACAC
>CANHYD010000165.1 GCA_947464705.1 Verrucomicrobiota bacterium
ATCTTGGCCAACAGCCCCAGCGAGAACACGTTCTTGCCCTTGTCGCGACCCGTGCCGCCAATCGCCTCGACGGTCAGCGAGGAAATGGCAACGCCGACGTGGCGGTACTTGGAGAGGTTTTCGGCCGGGATATCCTCGGCCTTCAGGTGATCGGAATCATAGATCACGATGCCACCGGGCTTGAGCGAGCCGAGGTGCGCCTTGTAGCTGTGGTCGTAGAAGGCCAGCAGCATGTCGGCCTCGTCGCCGGCCGAGAGCACCTCACCGGAACCAATACGCACCTGGAAGATGGAAGGGCCGCCAGAAATCGTGGAAGGAATGGTCATGAAGGTCATGACCTCTTGCTCGGAGCGGCCTGCGAGGCGGGCTAAGAAGCCGCCGATGGCCTGGATTCCGTCCTGGGAATTGCCGGCGATACGGATGACCGCCTCGGAGATTTTTGAAATCTTGGGCGAAGATTGCGGAGAAGCAGCGGTGCTCATTGATTCAAATGGATGTGACCGTTCCGCGAGAATCTGAGGGCGGAGCAGAAGGGCAAGACTCCAGCAGCCGATGTCGCGGTTCGGATTTCATCCTAGATTGGACTTGGAACGGGTCAAGTGCGCCTGCGAACCACCTGTTCCGCCGCCTTGAGGGGCTTCCGAGGCTCCAGAGGGGCAATTGGGGCTCAGCCGAGCGGCAGTGGTCCAGCGCTGCACAGCCCAGGATTACCAAAGGTTTTTAGGTCATGGCCAAAACCTTGGGCAATCGACAGCCAGAGTCGGTTGTGGGGCGTCTTGTCGAGATGCAGGCAAAGGCCGGTGCCGAACCCCAACCCGCCGCCCACCAGCACGAAGGGAATGTTGTCATGGGAGTGGCTGTTGCCCTTGCCCAGCTCGTTGGTCCAAAGAATTGTGGTGTGGTCGAGCAGAGAGCCATGGCCCCCGGGATCGGGTGTTGCCGCCAGTTTCTGCGCCAGCGCGGCGATCTCGCCGGCGAACCAACGGTTGATCTTCACCAGTTTCTCCTGTGAGCCGGTGTTGAGATCCGGATCGTGCGAGAGCGAGTGGTGGCCGTCTTCGATACCCAGCCAGCGCATTCGAGCTTGCCCGACCGAGTTCGTGTATTGCAGCGAGGCCACTTGGGCCATGTCGTTGGCGAAGGCATTGACCAGCAGGTCGGCCTGCATGCGGGACACTTGGGGGATGGCATCGTTTTCTGTGCCGACGCCCGGTTCCAGAACTGGGGCGGCCATCCGCAGTTTTTGCCGCCCCGCCTCGGTGATCTCTCGCTCCATCTCGCGGACGAGGGTGGCGTTCTGGTCGAGCAAGGCCCGCTCTTCTCGCCCCAACCGTCGGGAGACTTGCTTCAGATCCGATCGAACCTGGTCGAGGACACTCCCCAGATTCTCACGGTCTTTGACCTGCCCGTAGAGTTTCTCGAACACCTCGTAAGGATCCGAAAGGGGAGCGACCGGTTGATTGGATCCGGCGTAGGTCCAACGGGTCCAGGGATCGGCCCGATGCGGCACCCCGACGCCCAGTTCCAAGGATCCAAAGCGAGTCCGCGTTTCGGGTCGGCTCTGCAGAAAACTTTTTAGTTCCTGGTCGATGGACGGCCCGCTGGCCCAGCCGGCCGGCGTGTCGGAGCCTCCCTGGATATTTCCCGGGAGCAATTCGATGCCCGTCAGCAAGCAGCTCATGCCGCGCATGTGTCCGTCACCGTCGCCGCGAACTCGGTTGCTCAATCCTTTGAGGATGAGCATCCGGTCGCGGTACGGGCTCAATGGCTCCAAGATGGGCTTGAGCTGGAAGTCGGTGCCTGCGGTTTCCGGCCAGAACTCGTTGGGGACGGTGCCGTTGGGAGTGAAGACGAAGACAATCTTCGGTTTTGAGGTCGACCGGCCGGCCGCGCGGAGCGAGGGCAGGCTGCCCAGGAAGGGCAAGACCGCGGCGGAGAGGCCCAGATCCTGAAGGAAGCGGCGACGCGGCGTGGATGTGAGTCGGGTCTTCATTTCCGTGACAGGTTCTTCGGATCCAAGGTGGCTGTGTGAACGGCGATCTCCACTAGAAGTTCGCGAATATTGCAGTTCGAGTGTTCAAAGCCCGAATCGAGCTTCGGGAGCGACTCCGCCCCATAGGCGCCCGGTGCCTGTTGGACGGTGTGCTGGAAGAGTTGTCGGACGAACCCTCGGCGCGCGTCGGGGCTTTCAGCCGCATGGCGGGCGAGGTCTCGGGGGCCCCGCAGGGTCAGCGTCTTGCCGTCGGCCGTCTGATACTCGGCGGTGGCGTTGACGGGTTTCTGGGTGTCCTTCAGTCGGAATCGCCCGACGGCGTCAAATTGCTCGAGACTGAAGCCCAACGGGTTGATGGTCGCGTGGCAAGCCATGCACTGCGGTTTTTCGGTCAGTTGAGTGACTTTCTCGCGCATGGTCAGTGACGGATCAAATCGGTCGTCCATGAACTCGATGGCCATCGGCGGCGGTTTGAGAAAACGACCTAGCACCTTGCGTGTCAGGAAGACACCCCGATGGATCGGAGACGAAGACCGGTAGTAGGAATGGGCCGAGAGGAGGAACGGATGCGTGAGCACCCCGGCCCGTTGTTCCGGATCGAAACGCACGGGGACAAAAGCGTCATCGACGGCGTTGGTGCTCCCACCGCCTGCCCCACCGTGGAGACTCCGAGCGCTCTCGACTCCGTAATACCGGCGCAATGGGGCATTGAGGTGGATCTCGTCGGACAAGAGCAATTGTCGGTAATCGGAGGCTGGGCTCCACACCACCGATTCTACGAAATGATTCAGGGAAGTTCGCAGATCCTGGACCAGTTCGGCATCAAATCCGGGATAGGCCTTGGGATCCTTGGCGATCTCATCGGCCGCATCGGTGTCGAGCCAGTGATCGAAGAACCCGCGCAACTTGGCCTTGGCACGAGGGTTTTGGATCATGCGTTGGGCCTGGGCGCGGATTTGTTCCGGAGTGGTGACTTCGTTGCGGTCCGCGGCCTTTCGGAGCGCCTCGTCCGGGAGTGAGTCCCATAACACCAGAGCCAGACGCGCCGCCGTTGCATGGCTATCCTGGCGTCCTTCCAGCTCCGGATAGAGGAAGCGCGGGGAGGTCAATACCGCCAGCACCGACCGTTTCACCGAGTCTTCCAAAGCGACCCCGGGCTGGAACCAGACGTCCACGGTCCGACGCCGCAACTCCGCATCCAGAGGGCGTCGGAAAGCCCGCTCCGCCAACTGCGCGCAGAAGTCCTGCATCCGGCGGCTGAGTTCGGTGCGGTTGGTTTGGTTGGCGGGGATACCCGCCAGGCGATGGATCCGTCCGGCCACCCGCTCCGAGGTCTCGGTTCCGGCTCGGGTGATGGTCCGCCACCATTCCTTGGAGATCGAATGCCCGCGCTCATATCCCAGACTGGAGTCGTCGGCCGGGAATGCGGTGCCGATCACCGGGGTGGCCGATGACGGGTCGGGAGAAAGGACCGACGAGGGGATCCCTGTCCACGGCCCATGCGGCGGCTTCCACTCGAGCCTCACGGCGGCCGTCTTCTCCTTGAATTTGAAGTAATCGAGGCGCAGGGGATAGCTCCGTCCACCCAACAAGTACACAGCCCCCGATCCTTGGCGCTCCACGCCCCCCGAACTCACCCACAAATCAATGAGAGCCACTTCGCGCTTGGCATCTGAGTCATCGCGTCGATTGCTGTCGCCGGCCGCCAGGTCGGTGTTGACGTAGAGCCGGGCCCCATTGGGGGTTGTCACCCGAAACTGGTATTCACCGGACTCCGGCGCCAGAACCGAACCGCTCCAGGCGATGGAGAATTGGTCGGCCGTAATGTCTGGGGTCGGAGAGTTGGTCCCGAAGTCGAAGCGGACGGTCGGATCAATCCGCTGAAGGGCCGACTTGTCCTTCTTGTTCATACCCTTCGACTGGAAATACTCGGCCTGAAGTCCCCCGGATCGCTCGGTTTGACGGCTCTCGGTGAAACCACTCAGCAGGTCGGCGATCGATTCGCGGTAGCGCCGCTGGGTGAGGCGGCTGAACTCGATCCGTTCGGGGGTGTTCCGGGCACGCGCCTGGGGTGAGTAGAAGGCTCCGTGGATGAATTCGGCCACCAAGCGAGCATCGGCCTCGGAGGTTTTTTCCGGGCGGTCGTCGGGCATGGTCCGGTGAATGTACCGGGCCAGCGACGCCACAGACTGTTCGCCGTAGAGTGTTTCATCGTACTGGCCGGCGACCCCTTCGCCCTGGGGTCCGTGGCAGCGGGCGCAATCTTCGCGATAAATGGTGTCTCCCGAACGGGTCGAGGCGGTGGCGTGGGCGACGGAACTAGCGCTCCCACCCCGCCGTCCCGCACACGCGGCCACGGTCAGGCCCGTCACGATCAGGGATATCCAGTGAAAACGTTTCATCCGCACTCGCGTCCAATCCCTGAATTCCCTTCTTGGATCAATGGCCAAATTCAGAGCGTTCATCCCGAGGAGGGCTTGCCTTTGGGCACCGGCTGGATGGCAATGCGGCCGGATGAAACCTTGGGCTTGGTGGTTCTGGATCGGATGGATGCTCACTGCGTCCCTTGGGCTGAGTGCCGCGGACCTGTCGGTCCAGGGTTCCGATACCATGGTGCTGCTGGCTCAGCGATGGGCCACCGCCTACATGGGCAGTCATCCCGGATTGCGGATCGAGGTCAGCGGGGGCGGTTCTGGGACCGGGGTCGCGGCGCTGGTGAACCGAACGGCCGACCTGGCGACCTGTTCCCGGAAGATCCGCGCCCGCGAGGTGGAGTCCTATGTGCGGGCCTTCGGAGTCCGTCCGCGGGAGTACCCGGTCGCCTTGGATGCGGTGTTGGTGCATGTGCATCCGTCCAACCCGGTGAGCGCCCTCGATTTCGACCAGTTGTCGGGCCTCTTCTCGGGGCGTATCCGCAACTGGAAGCAGGTCGGCGGCAAGGATCAGCCGGTGGTCCTCTATGGGCGAGAAAGCAGCTCAGGCACCTGTGAGTTCTTCCGGGAAACAGTGCTTCGTGGGGGCGATTATTCGTCCTCCTTGCAGCCACTGCAGGGCAGCGCTCAGGTGGTGGCTTCGGTGGCGGCCGACCCCGGAGGATTGGGTTTTTCCGGCGGGCTTCCCGGGGCCGGAACCCGACGACTGCGACTAGCCCAACGGCCCGGACAAACTCCGGAGGAGGCCTCCGAAGCCACCGTGCGCAGCGGCCGCTATCCGTTGTGGCGGCGGCTGTATGTGTATGTCCACGTACCGGTCGACCGGGGGGCGGTCCAAGACTGGGTGACCTGGATGCGGGGCAAGGAAGGCCAGTCCATGCTGGGCGAATTGGGCTTCTATCGATTGGAACCCTAAGTCGGAACGATTCCGTTGGGAGGAAAGGGATGGCGTGGCGGATTTTGTCGCAAGACGAGGCGAGAGCGAGGCGCGGGCCGATGGAAGGCCCATAGTTGAAACCCGGATCGATCTCCCAGCGCTCCTGACCCGACCAGCCTCCCAGGTAGGGACCGATCTCCCCGCGCTCCTGACCTGAAAAGCCTCCGGGGTAGGGACCGATCTCCGAGCGGTCCGGCACCGCAGACATGGCGCTTTCGGAGAAATCGCCCTACCCCCAGAGCTCGCCGGACCTTGGCCAGCCCTTAGCAAGTCCCTCTCTCCTTGTCCCGACCATCCTCCCAGGTAGGGACCGATCTCCCCGCGCTCCTGACTCGAAC
>CANHYD010000166.1 GCA_947464705.1 Verrucomicrobiota bacterium
CGGGCCTGGTCGGACCGGGACACCAGCAACTCGTCGAGATTCTGAGATTCATTCATACGGCCGGGTAAGAGTGCGAGACAGGCCCCGACTCGGCAATGTCCCAATCATCCCGCCCGAAACTTCCCAATCCGGGAACCCCCACTGCCTTTCTCTGGACTGAAGCCGTTGCTGGAGCGGTGTGCAGACCACGGCTTGCCCTCGAGCGACTCTGCCGCTTTTATTTGGGGCGTCTGATCTGGATCTTCGCCGACTTCCGCAACCAAACCCGCGGACCGGTGTTCGGATTCCGATGACGATTTCTTCCGCCATGAATACCCGCAAGCATCTCCGTCGCGCATCGCTCCGCGCCGCCTTCACCCTCGTCGAAGTCATGATCGCCGTCATGATCGTGGGCCTCCTGACGATGATTGCCGTTCCCAACGTGAAGAAATTCATGGAGACCGGAAAGTACAACGCGGTCCTCGCCAACCTGAAGGCCATCGAGCTGGCCAAGACCACCTGGCAGAACGAGAACCGCAAGCCGGACACCGCCGAACCTTCGACCGATGAACTGGCTCCGTACTTCCAAGGCGGCAAGTTCCCCAGCTCCGTGATGGGCGAGACCTACAATATCGGCAACTGCACCGACGCGGCGCGCCCGACCGCCACCACGCCCAGCAAGATCCGCAACATCGAGGCGGGCGGTCAGATCACCCTCGACGACAAGTAAGCCCTCGGACCCACGGGCTCAGCCCTGGGTGATCTCGAAGCTTTTGCTGAGTTGCGTGAGGTCCAGAACCTTGCGCACCACCGGGACCGGATTGATCAACCGCAGTTGCCCCTGCCGTGACACGATGAATCGATTCACGGAAACCAGGGCCCCCAACCCGGTGCTGTCGATGGCCCGGGTCAAAGACATGTCGACGTCGATGCGGGTGTGGTGAGGCTGGACCGACGCCCGGACATTGTCCCGGAAGGAACCCGCGTTACCGACATTCAGGACGGACAGACCGCTGACCACCAAGGTCTTTCCAAAGGATTCAATTTTCATCGCAAGTGCTGGAAGACGCCCGAGGGAAGCATTTCGGGGAAGCGCTTCAGAGAAACCCCTTCCCTCCGACGGCCACGTATCGGCAGATCCAGCGAAAACTTGAGTCGATGGAACGACCCTACCAAGAACCCGCCGGGCCAGGACCTCGGAACGCGATAGGCTTCACCGACGGTTTCGCCCCCGCTGACTAGGGCCTTGTCGGTGCGATCCAAGCCTTCCAACCCCGATTAGGCCTCTGGACTCGATTCCGGCGCCCCCTCGCAGGCCTCCCCCAGCGGTTGCCGTTGGAGAATCCGAGCCAAGGCCACGAAACCCTCGACAGAAACCTTCTCGGCGCGCTCGGTGGGTGCGATACCCACCTCGGTGAAGGCGGCCTGCAGAACCTCGGCCGGCCACACGGTCTTGAGCAGTTTGAGCATCATTTTACGACGCTCCGAGAAGGCCCGCTTCACGAGTCGGGTGAAAATCACCGATCCGGCAGCATCCAATAGCGGAGTCGGCCTCCGCACCAAGCTGATGCAGGCACTGTCGACATCCGGTATCGGATGAAAACACCCACGTCGGATGTTGAACCACTCCTTCACCTGATAGCGAAGTCCCAACAAGAGGGTCAGGATTCCATAGTCGTCCCCATCGGTCGGAGCAGCGATGCGATGCACCACCTCCGCCTGCAACGTCACCACCATGCGCTCCGGGGGCACCGGGGCCTCGGCCAACTCCACCATCAGGGGGGACGCCACCGAATAGGGCAAATTGGCGACCAATTTCCAACCGCTCCAATCTCGCGGATTGGCTTCAACCCAACGCATGGCGTCGGCCTCCAACAATTCGAGATGGCCGGGTCCCTCTCCGGAAAGGGGACCGGCAAAGCATTCGCGCAGAACGCTCACCAGTCGGGCGTCCTTCTCAATGGCCAACACCGACGCGGCCCGGGCCACCAGCAACTCGGTCAAGGGCCCCAGTCCGGGCCCTACCTCGAGGATACGGTCGGTTGGAGCGATGTCGGCAGCGGTCACAATCCGTCGCAACTGATTGCCATCGTGCAGGAAGTTCTGGCCCAGCGACTTCGTCAACTGGATCCCCCGCGACTCCAGCAGGGAACGCATCTCATTCAGGGTCATGACCGTTTTTTCGGAGGGCGGGACAATTGAGGTTTTTTGGTGGGAATCGATGGCTGAAGGTGGGCGGCGACCGCGCGGGAGATTTCGCGGAACGCTCTGACCAACTCTGCCTCGGTGATGGTCAGTGGCGGAGTGATCCCGGTGACCTCGGAATGCTCCCCTTCCGGAAGCAGCAAAATACCGCGGCGCAGCACCTCTTGCATGATTCCAATCGACAATCCGGTATCGGGTCCGCCATCCGGTAGTCGCCAGGCGATCCCCCCCATGAGACCCACGACCGAGACTCGCGATACCCGATCCGGGAATCGGGCTTGGATGGATTTCAGGCCCGATTCCAGCACCTTTTCCAACCGAGCTGCCCGTTGCGGCAAGGCCAGACGACGCAGTTCGGACATCTGAGCCAAGGCCATGGCGCACCCGACCGGGTGTCCCAGATAAGTGCTGGTGTGGATGGCCTCCCCCATCGCCGGAGGCCAGGCATCCATCACCCGAGCCCGACCGACGCAGGCACTCAGGGGGAAACCACCGGTCAACGCCTTGCCCAGACAGACAAGGTCCGGAATCACCCCCGAATGCTCGCAGGCGAACCAGGCTCCGGTGCGTCCGAAGCCGGTGTAGATTTCGTCGAAAATCAACAAAACACCCCGTTGATCCGCCCACTGGCGCAAACACGGCAGAAACCAAGGCGGTGGTATGCGGATCCCTCCGCGAGCCTGCATGGGTTCGACGATGACTGCGCCGATGTCGCCCGGGGCCGCAGCCGCCTCCAGCGCTGCCTCCAATTTCTTTTGGCCCTGCCCGTCTCCGTCGGCCTCGGGAAAGTCAACAAAGCGTCCAAACTCGCGCAACTGGTCGCGGAAGGGTTCGCGAAAATGAGACCGTTCGGTCGCATTCAGCGCTCCATAGCCGACTCCGTGGTATCCGCCCCGGAACGCCAGAACCCCAGGCTTACCCGTGGCCAAACGCGCCGTCTTGAGGGCGGCCTCGACCGCCTCGAAGCCGGAGCATCCGAAGATCACCTTGCCGGTCTCCACCTCAGTATTGGCCCCACGACGGCGGGTCCACCGCTCAAAGGTGAGCCGGCTCAATTCGCGGGCCAGACGGGCTTTCAACGCATGCGGGTGAACATCGCCCATGGCATGCAGCAACTCCCCCATCTGCCGCTGGCCAGCCCGAACGACGGCGGCATTGGCATGCCCCGCTGCGGCCACACCGAAGGCAGCCGTGAGATCCAGATAAGGCCGACCCGCCTCATCCCAGACACGGCACCCTTTGGCCCGCTTCCAGACGATCGGCCAACCCGCATCGGGTTCCAGGAAGGTGATGTTCCGCGACTCGTGTCGGCGGAGCGTCTCCAAGGTGGACTCTTTGGCTCGGGTGCTCATCAAACGCCGCGTTCGTCGGAGGGCCAGATGAACTTGTGCATTTGCAACTGGAACCGAGCCGGCACCCGATCGGCCACCATGGCCTCCACGAGTTCTTTGCGCGAGATGGGGGTCAGACCTTTGGGAACCGGTTTGAGGGCCTTGTCGCGCTGGGATTCGGACAGCGGAGCTACCCAGGAAAACAAGATCGGACACACCGGATCAAGCCGGTGCTCGAGGATCATCGCCTTGGCCCACTCGTAGTCTTCGCGGGTCCCGATCACGAACTTCAACTCATCCGTGGCACGGAGGTGAGGAATGTTGGCCAAACGGTTGCGTTCCACCTCGCCGCTGCTGGGACACTTCAGATCCATGATGCGCCGCACCCGCGGGTCGAGCTTGGAGATGTCATGGGCTCCGCTGGTTTCCACGAGCACCGTGAAACAGTCATCCGCCAAGGTGCGCATCAGGCGAGCGGCGTTGGGTTGCAGGAGAGGTTCTCCCCCGGTCAACTCGACCAACGGCAGCTTGTGCTGAGCCGAGGCGTCCCCCGCATTGACCACCGGCGGAAAATGGGCCCGATCGGGGTGGAGATAAGGTTCTGCCAACCGATGCACTTCGGCGCGGATCTCATCGAGCGTTCGCCGCTTACCTTCGGTGAAGGCATAGGCGGTGTCGCAGTAAGAGCACCGCAAATTGCATCCGGTCAGGCGCACAAAGACGCAGGGCAAACCCGCGAAGGTGCTTTCGCCCTGAAGACTCAAATAGACCTCGTTGACGACCAATGTTTCGGCCACGGGGCAGACGCTAACACCCCCGACGGCTGGAGGACAGGAAGCAGATGTCGTCGAAGCAAGAACCATCTCGAGACGGAAGCCTTGCCCATTTCGGGCTCTGGGCTACGTCAGCCCCCGGAACGGCTCAACCCGGAAATGGCAGGCGCCAACAACCGCATCACATCGTTTCCCGGCGATACCTTAGGGCCAATCGGAATCCCAAAGCCTCGTTGGGCACCTCTCCAGGAACCCCCGCCGCACGGGCCGCCGAGCGGCAGGCCGGGGCGGCCGACTTGAATCCTCCGCCCCGGTAGGTGGGGGCGAAGCTCCAGATCGGACCCAGAGGATCCACGAAGACCGGCACATTGGTCGGGTAGGACGAGAACCAATTCACGCACCACTCGGCCACGTTGCCGTGCATATCCCGAAGACCGAGGCCATTGGCCCCACGCAGACCTACCGGATGCACTTTGCCCCCGCTGTTGCCAGCATACCACGCCAGGCTGTCGAGCTCCCCGGCATAGGCACCCGGGGTCCCGGCCCGGCAGGCCAATTCCCATTGCGCCTCCGTGGGCAAATCCCAAATCCAACCCTTGGGCAGGTGTCCTTCATCCCTCTGTTGCGAGGTAAGGCGGCGGCAGAATTCTCGGGCTTGCTCCCAAGAGACTTGAACCACCGGCAAATCCAGACCGGAAGTCGGGCTCGGATTGGTCTCCATGAACGCTAGCCACTGACGTTGGGTCAACTCGGTCTCCGCGATGAAGAATCCGGAGGTCAACTGCACCAGATGCTGGGGCTCATCCACCAACCGGCCCTGCTCTTGAGGCGGACTGCCCATCACAAAGCGCGTGGCGGGAACCCACCGCGTTGCCAAGGGGCCCGCCTTGGGCAAGGTCGCCACCCAACGATCTCCGGCGGCTCCCTGAGCCACGATGCGCAGCACCTGTTCCTGTTGATCCGACGGACCGGAGCACCCACTGACCGCCCCCAGACACAGCGCCACCGACAGCGCGGTCGCGACACAGCGGCTCCGGGAGCGGTCGGCAAGGAAGCCAGCGAAATTCATGAGCCTCGATCGCAGCAGAAGCAGTGCCTTGTTGCTCCACGACGACTGCAACTTCCATTGGGTGGGATCCGGGTCGTTGTTGGAGCTGGATTCCCGATTGCCCTGCCCCGGCCTCGCGTTCACCGTCTGTGCCGCACTTACCATGTCCAAGAAACAGCAATACCGTTTTTGTGTGGGCCCGTGGAACTTCAGCCAGGGTCAGGACCCCTACGGCCCCACCGTCCGCCGCGAGGAATCCTTCGACTGGAAGCTCGCCCAGCTGAAGACCCTCGGCTTCGACGCCATGATGTTCCACGACGACGACGCCGTGCCGGACATCGACTCCAAG
>CANHYD010000167.1 GCA_947464705.1 Verrucomicrobiota bacterium
GGAATTTCATGCCGACGCGGATTCGCTTCCTTGGGTTGCTGGCGCTATCCAAGGCACGGCCAGTTCAGCGCGGATGGCGGAAGCGCAAGATTGGGAGACTGAGTACAACAACTACATCCTGAACGTGGCGGTGGTCGACGGGGTTGAGGCCGCCATTCAGCACATCCACAGCCATGGTTCGGGTCACAGTGAAGCCATCGTGACGGCGGATCGCGCGGTGGCCGAACGGTTCCTGGCCGAGGTGGACTCGGCTGCAGTTTATTGGAATGCCTCCACCCGGTTCACCGACGGAGGCGAATACGGGATGGGAGCAGAAATCGGGATCAGCACCGACAAGATCGGCGCCCGGGGACCGATGGGTCTCGACGAGCTTTGCAGTTACAAGTGGCAAGGCTTCGGCACGGGCCAAGTGAGGGCCTGAAAGACAATCGGCGCGGAAACCAACCCGAGGGTTTGTTGCCGCGCCGATGATGAGACTCCGATTTTTTAGCCGCCGGTTCAGAGCCCGACCACTATCTCAGGCAGCCGCCGGAGCCGCGCTACCGAACCCGGGGAGTTTCGGGGGAACGGGCTTGATGACCTCAGGCAGCGGAGTGGCGGCTTGGGCCCCGCTCGGGGGATCCACTTTGTCGCTACCCGTCGAGTGGGGGGTGAAGGTGCCCGTGCGAACAATGTCCGCCACTTGCGATCCTTCGAGAGTCTCGTGCTCCAAGAGCGCTCGGGCGACCAGTTCTACTTTGTCCCGATGCTCGGTTAGGATGTCGTTGGCCGTCTTGAAACCCGTGTCGATGATGCGCTTGACCTCGGCATCGATCCGCTGGGCGGTGGATTCGCTGTATTCTTTGGAGCGCATCATGTCACGGCCGAGGAAGACGTATTCTTGGGACTCGCCGTAGAGGACCATGCCCAATTGATCACTCATGCCCCAATGCATGACCATGGCCTTGGCCATCGAGGTGGCCTGCTGAATGTCGCCGGAGGCACCGCTGGAAATATCGTCGGTAAACATCTGCTCAGCGATGCGCCCAGCCATGGTGACCGCGATGAGATCATTGAGTTCTTTCAGCCGGCGGTTGTGAATGTCTTCCTTCGGCAGGTACATCGTGGCGCCCAAAGCCTGACCGCGAGGAATGATGGTCACCTTGTGCAAGGGATGGGTGTGCTTGAGCACCACATTGACGACGGCGTGGCCGGCCTCATGCCAAGCGGTGCCGGTCTTTTCCTCTTCCGACATGGCCATGCTGCGACGCTCACGGCCCCAGCGCACTTTGTCGCGAGCCTCTTCCAACTCGTCCATGCCGATGGACTTCTTGCCAGTCCGAGCCGCCAGCAAGGCGGCTTCGTTGAGCAGGTTGGCCAGTTCAGCGCCTGAGAAACCCGGAGTTCCGCGGGCGATCACCGAGAGGTCCACCGCGCCATCGAGCTTCACATTCTTGGCGTGCACCTTGAGAATAGCCTCACGTCCGCGGACATCGGGAAGATTGACGGTGACCTGACGATCGAAACGTCCCGGGCGGAGCAGGGCGGGATCCAACACATCGGGGCGGTTGGTGGCCGCGATGATGATGATGCCTTCTTGGGTGTCGAAGCCATCCATCTCCACCAGCAGGGCGTTCAGAGTTTGTTCGCGTTCGTCGTTGCCGCCGCCGAGCCCGTGACCGCGGCTGCGTCCGACGGCATCGATTTCGTCGATGAAAATCAGGCAGGGGGTGTTCTTGCGGGCCTGTTCGAACATGTCGCGAACACGGCTGGCACCGACGCCAACGAACATTTCCACGAAGTCGGAACCGCTAATGCTGAAGAAACTGGCATCGGCCTCACCAGCGATGGCTTTGGCGAGCAGCGTTTTACCCGTTCCGGGCGGCCCCACCATCAAGATACCTTTGGGAATGCGACCGCCGAGCTTCTGGAACTTCTTGGGGTCTCGCAGAAATTCCACCAGTTCAGACACCTCATCCTTGGCCTCCTCGACACCGGCCACATCTTTGAAGGTGGTCTTGTTGCGATCTTTGGTGAGCAATCGGGCCTTGGACTTGCCAAAGCTCAGGGCTCCCTTGCCGGCCGCTTTAATTTGACGCAGGAAGATGAACCAAATGAGAACGCCACCCAGGATCAATGGAGCCGCACTCATCAAGAACGTCGTCCAGTTGCCGGAACGCTCCATCGAGCGAAAACCGTGGACCTTATAGAGGTTGTCCAAGGTTTCAGGAGTCACCCGCATTTCGACCCGGAACGGAACAAAATTAGTGCCGCTGGAGTCGGAAGGGTAGGTTCCACGGACCACTTCCAATATTTGTTGGGGATTGTTTTCGATGACGCCATCCCGAACGAGGTTCGAATTGACCAGTTGGAAGAACACTTGCGGTGCGAGGTTCTTCTCGCCCAAGCCGCGGGATTGTCGATTCCAGAAAACGAGCGCTAAGCCCAACAAGATGAGAGCTGGCCAGATCAACCAATTTTGGTTGGGTATCTTGGGCTCCCCTGGTCGGTTACCTCGGTTGCCCTGCGGAGAAAGGTCCTCAGACATGAATTATGTTCGTAACCTATCAGTGACTGGGATCCTGCGCAAATGTTGGATCTTAATGATTCAGTACCCAGCGCCACGGCTGGGATGGCTCCGTTATCGGGTTTCGCCGCTTTCCGTCTGCCGATGCTCCGGCTAAGACTTCTCCACCTCCATGCCGTGGTCTCAACCATTGGATCCCTTGGGCAACCCGTGGCTTTCCACCACGGTCGCAGCCATTCCCGTTTTGCTACTCTTGGGACTCGTGGCTTGGGGACGACTGCGCGTGGGCGTGGCGGCCCTTCTGGCCTTGGGGGCGGCATTGGGTGTGGCGCTGTTCGCGTTTCGGATGCCGATCTCAGCCGCCGTAGGTGCTGCGGCCTATGGCGGGGCCTACGGGTTGTTTCCGATCGGCTGGATAGTCCTTAATGTGATGTTCTTGCATGCACTGACGGTCCGGTCGGGATTGTTTCAGGAATTGAAGGAGCAATTGGTGCGGTTGGCCCCGGATCCCCGGATTCAGGTGATCCTCATAGCCTTCTGTTTTGGGGCATTCATTGAGGGTGCGGCGGGATTTGGAGCTCCGGTGGCGATCACGGCCGCGTTGCTCCTCCAGTTGGGGTTTTCGCCGATCCACGCCAGCGGATTGTCGCTGATCGCCAACACGGCTCCCGTGGCCTTTGGTAGCATTGGCATCCCGATCACGACGTTAGCCCAAGTGACCGACCTGGATGTTCTCAAACTCTCGGCGATGGCCGGGCGGCAATTGCCCGTGTTTTCGGCCATCATCCCGCTGTGGATCGTCGGAGCCGTGTCGGGGTGGCGCGGGATTCGCGACGTCTGGCCCGTGGCTATGGTGGCGGGAGTTTCTTTCGCGTTGATGCAGTTTCTGGTGAGCAATTTTCATGGACCCTGGCTGGTGGATTCCATTTCGGCTTTGGTGAGTCTGGGAGCGGTGTTGTGGATGCTGCGCCGCCAGCAGAGAGGCTGTGTGGTGGAGACTCGGATCTCGGGAGTTGCGCCGATGAGTTCGCGGTGGTGGAGACCTTGGGTGCCTTGGGGGATTTTGACTGTGGCCATCTTTGCTTGGGGTACACGACCCGTGAAAGAGACCTTGGACCGGCTGGCTTCACCGTCACTTCCGGTCCCCGGCATTCATGAGCGGGTCATGAGGACTCCGCCGGTCGTTCGGGTGTCCAAGGTCGAAAAAGTGGAGCTGAAACTCAATGTGCTGTCGGCCACCGGGACGGGCATTCTTTTGGCCGCCGGGTTGAGCGGCCTGTGGATGGGTTATTCGACGCGCAGTTTGCTCAAGATCTGGTGGGAGACCTTGATCGCAGTCCGACAATCGCTCCTGACCATCGCGGCCATGCTGGCTCTTGGGAATGTCACCAAGCTCTCCGGAGCCGATGCCACGCTGGGGATGACCTTGGCCAAAACGGGTGTGTTCTACCCATTCTTCGGAACTCTACTGGGTTGGTTGGGCGTGGCCCTGACGGGATCCGACACGGCCTCCAATGTGCTGTTCGGTTCCTTGCAGCGGATCACCGCTGAACAGCTCGGGCTCAGTCCTTACTTGATGTGTGCGGCCAATTCGACCGGCGGGGTCATGGGCAAGATGATCGACGCCCAGAGCATCGTGGTCGCAGGCGTCTCAGCGCAGGCCCATGGGCACGAGGGAAAGATTCTTCGGTTCGTCTTTGGGCACTCGCTGGTGCTGGCCGCTCTGATTAGCGCGTGGGTTGCTGCACAAGCCTATTGGCCGCCCCTGCAGGCTACCGTGGTCAAGTGATGCAGACGGTTTGTGTGGCAGGCTCGGGGCGCGGAGTCTGGCTCGAGTAGCCTCACTCGGCCATGGTCTCGGGATCGATCCCCACGGAGTGGCACCAGTCGCGGTAGGCGACGGGGGATATTTCGCTCGGCTTGATCTCACTACGCCCTCCCCAGAATACGTTGGTGTATCCTACCGGGATGCCCGCCTCGGCCAGGTGCTGGTCGATGGCCGCCTTGTGGGCCAAGACCATGGCCTTGTCGGTCCCATGGGCGACACCCATGATGTTGACGTTGCGAAACTCCGGGCCGCCCTCGCGCCAGTAGGCGTGGGTCATGATGAAGTGACGCCCCACCTCTCGGCCCGCAGCCTCTTCGAGTCCCGGAGGCACAGCCCAATGGAACAGCGCATTGAACTTGGTCACCCGTTCGCCGGAAGCGAGCGGTTTGACGTGCTCGAGGAAGGTGCTGAAGCGACCGATGACTTTACGCTGATTCAGTGCCTCGGCGATGGCGTGAAACTCTTCGGTGGCAAGGCCCGCTTCCCGGGCGCGTCCTGCCCACAAATCCTCCGCCAATTCCTGCGGTGTGAACTCGCGTTTCAACGCCGTCAGAACCTTCCATTCGGCATCGCTGAGCTGGGTCACCTGAACGGCGACGGATTCGGCGGGTTCATCAGCCCGGGCACCGGGTTCCATGCCGCGTCGGCGCACATGGCCTACGCCGAGAGCGAAGAGCTTCTTGGCGGACATGAGGCGGTAGTGCTCGGCGCCGATGATTCGAGCCAGAAAAGCTGCATGTTTTTCCAGCGAATAGCCCTGAGGCACTTTCAGGGTGGTCCATAGTTTGTAATTCGAACCGGGAGTCGCCGCATCCGTGGAGCGCAAAACAACGTGCCCGCTGAAGGGGTCGTTTTGGAAGAGGTGTTCGAAGGCTTTATCGAGCCGGTCGGCCGGTACCTGCCAGGCGCACAGAGCTCCTTCGGCCAGACTGGTGGCGAGGAGCGTTTGGCGGATCCGGCGAATCACACCGGCGGCGAGCATCGCGTGCAGACGCTCGAGGACGAGACCCGTTGGCAGGTCGGCCAATCGGGCGATTTCGCCGATCGGGTCGCGCGGATAGCCCTGAATACGATCTTCGCTGATCGCAAGAATGCGTGCGTTGAGCGGATCGGTTGTGTCGATGGGGACGGCGCTGAGCATGAGGGAAACCTCAGACCTTCCGTTTCGGATACAACTTGGCCACGAGGTCGGCGTAGCCGTTCAGGTACTGGGTCGGAATCCGTTCGCCGGTATCCACCACGCGCTCAGAGGCCTGACTCCAACGCGGGTGCGGCACCTGCGGATCGACGTTGGATTCGAAGGGATACTCTTGGGGATTGAGTGTCTCCCAGAGGGTGGCC
>CANHYD010000168.1 GCA_947464705.1 Verrucomicrobiota bacterium
GTGGAGCGTTTTGGAGCCGCCCTGGCGGAGAAGGTGCGCGCCCTCGGAGTTGAGACCGTCATCGCTCCGGCCATGGGCGGGCTGGTCATTGGCCAAGAAGTGGCGCGCCAACTGGGCTGCCGCTTCATCTTCGCCGAGAAGGAGAATGGCGCGTTGGTCCTGCGACGCGGCTTCAAGATCCGGGCCGGAGAACGGTGCCTGGTGGTCGAGGATGTGGTGACCAAGGGCGGACGGGCTCTGGAAACTGTTCAAATCGTCCAAGGTCTTCAAGGCTCCGTGGTGGGCGTGGCCATGGTGGTAGACCGTTCGGATGGGACTTTGGATCTGGGTGTTCCCTTGATCCCTCTGATCCGGCTGGATGTGGAAACCTTCGATCCCCTCCACCTGCCTCCGGACTTGGCGGCAATTCCAGCGACCAAACCGGGCAGCAAGTAGGGTTCCGACCGATTTGGCGGGTACCCTTCAGGGCGATCGACGGTATCCCACGGACTGGAGCACCGCTGCAATTTGTTGGTGGAGCACCTCGCGCTGGCCTTCGCTCCAGAGGCCATAGTCGGCCCGCTGCAATTTTTCGGGCATGGACCACTGAGCCGCCAGCCGTTGGTCGATCACCCGATCCGACCATTGACGTCGGTGGAGCCGCTGACGCTGGGTTTGCGGGGTGCATCCCAGGGCCAGGATGACCTGAAAGTGGGAATTGTAGCCTTTTTCGTAAAGCAGGGGGATCACCACGGCGCCTAGGCTGTGACCCTCAAGGGCTTTCTCCCGGATCCAAGCGGTCCAAACGTCATAAATCCGAGGATGCAAGATGGCTTCCAGTCGCTGACGGGCTGCGCTGTCGTCAAACACCCTCCGAGCCAGCTCGGCACGATCCAACTGGCCGAGTGAATCGAGAATTCCGGGGCCGAAGGCAGCGGTGATTTCTGCCAAGGCTGGCTGGCCCGGAACCACCAATTGCCGGGCCACAACGTCGGTGTCTAAGACAGGGATGCCCCAACGACTCAGGTGATCCGAGGTCTCGGTCTTCCCCGCCCCAATCCCTCCAGTGACGCCCAGGGTGATCATTGTCCAAGAAAAGAGCGCTGGAGAATCGGGATTCTCCAGCGCTTCAAAGCGATCGGATCCTAGTCCGGAGAGCCTGAACCCTCAGGGCTTGTAGAGGATGCGGTAAGCCTTGGCCCCAGTGCCTTGATCCAGCGGATCATAGAACTTCAGCACCTTCGAAGTGCTGGAGGTGTTGGCCATGCGACTCAAACCGGTCCAAGCAGACCCAACCGCAGGCTCCTGAGCCAGGATCTGGTAGTCGGTGTGGGCGGCCGCGTCCCAGGAGATCTCCAAGTAGGGCTTGCCCTGAATTTCAATAGCCTTGGTGGTGACCACCGCCCCGGAGAACGGAGTCGTATCCAAGGCATTGACGAGACCGTCGCCATCGGAGTCGAGGGCGACCGAGTAACGAACGGCCCATGAAGCCTCCACCACGTAACCATCGCCCACGGCCATCGAAATCGGCCCGCCAGTGGCGCCACTGATGCGCACCAAGCGCAAGCGGCCACCCAGTGCTCCATCGAGAACCGGTCCGGAGAGTTCAATGCCGTTAACCGAGACGATGCTGTAGTAGAGGCGCGTATTGCTGTCGATGCTCAGTACCGAGGCCAAGCCATCGGCATCAAACGTCTTGTTCGTGATGTTGATGTACTGGCTGAACTCGCCATTCAACTCCAGGCGCCGGGTGTAGAGGGCCCGTTCGCCAGAGCCCGAGGCCCGAATGTCGGCCCGACCGTATTCTCCGACGGTCAAGACCAGTGCACCAATGGCTGAATTGTTCACGAAGCCTGCGGCCTCGGTCCCGCGGTCCTGACCCGGCCAGGCCACGAAAGCAGTCTCAAAGCGACCGGCACTGACAGAAACGCTCACGCCACTGAGGTCGTTGGAGGCCGCATTGGCTCCCAGTCGGACCCCTGCCCCCGACAACACAAGGACCTTGCCAGCAGGTGCCACAAACCGGTCCGAAACATTCAAGGTGATCAGGTTCGGAGTGCCGATCACACCGCCCTCCGTCGCGTCCAGAGTGTTCGCGGTGACATTCAATCCGCCTCCGGCCAAGATGCTGTTGGTTCCAGCCACGACCAGCGAATTCATGGACAGGTCAACGACATTGCCACCCTCGATCCGCCCCGCATGGTAGAACGTGGAGGCACCCAATCCCAAGTAACCCGACGAGATAAAAGTACCGGTATTGGTGATGTAGTTCAGGGCTGTGTTCTGTCCCACACCCAGAGCGACCCGTTCACCGAGGATGTCGGAAGCATTGGAAAGAGTCTTCAGCATCGGGAAAGTTCGGGAAGAGACCCCGATGGGGCCGACCAATTCAAAGCTGCCTTGGTTGACCCAGTTTTCGGTGATGGGGGCCACCTGTTCATTGCCAGAGATCGAAGAGGCTCCTGAGAAACCATCCGGATAGGAGGTGGGAACCGCGTCGACATTGGGCACCTGGTACAGGACCGGATCCACCGTGGTCAAGTTGGTGGCCCGGAGCTTCAAGCCGACGAGCTCACCCGTGGTTTTCAAGGGATCGATGTCTGCATCGATAATCATCACTCGGAAGTGGGTATCGGCCAAGAGATTCGCAGGAGTCGTGGTGCCGGTTCCCGCGGTGGGATCCGTGGTGGCTGCGGCCGCAGCCGGATCCGGGAACTCTGCGGTGTTGGTCCACGAAGTAACAAAGACCTTGATGATGCCCGTCAGGTTCGGTTGTCCCACCGGGTTCAATCCGCGGTAGACCAATGTGCCATTGGTGGAACCCAGGTCGTAATGAGCGTAAGGGGCCGCGATGCTGGTGGACGCCGATGAGGTGACGTGCTTGGCCTTGAGATTGATCACTCCGTGCGCCCGGATGCGGGCATCCTCGAGATGGAGGTTGTTCGCCTCGACCCTCACACGGCCGGCAAGATTCGTGGCGTATCCGAAGGAGGACTGGGATTGCGATCCAAAGAAACGTCGGCCGAGCGCACGAATCACCGACCCATAGGTGCTGTTGGTGGGGTTGGGTATCTTGGAAGGCAGCGAGGTGATGGCGAACGAATAGGCCATGTAGTCGTTGGTCGAGACCAAATTCGTGTAGGCCACGCCGTTGGTGAGCAAACCGAAGTAACCCGTTGTGAACAAATCGCGGGTGAACCGACTGTTGGCTCCTGAACGGGAATCATTCAGATAGCGCGACAAGAGGTTGGACTTGGAAATCGGGTTGAGAGGATTCAGCTCATCACCAATGATGGCTCTCTCGGCCCGACTGATGGGGATTGAGACGCCCACATTGCGAGTCAGACGAACATTGTAGGGCACGGCCGTGTTGGGAGTCCGGTAATCCCACCCATAAATATTCGTGGGCGCTGTGGTGAAGCTCTCGACGATGCGCAAGCTCTCAAACTCGACCGATCCGGCCGTGTTGTTCGTGTTGATGTATCCCAAGGTGACCGCCAAGTTGCGGGTCCCATCCACCGAAGCCGAAGCCACGACGTTGGAGTTGCGGTTGATGATGAACACCGCATTGATGCGGTTGTTCGTCGCAGTCAGCTGGTTTGTCTGGATATAAACCAAGGCTGGCACCGGAGGAAAACCCGCCGATGTAATGCCATCACCGATCCAATTTTCAGGGTTGTCGATGGGGTTACCTGGGGCCCGATCAATGGCCGCGAGATAGCTGATGTCGACGTCTGCCAGGATATTGGTGACCACGATGTTGGTGGCCGCGGTCGTATAGGTGGTTCGCACCGGTCTGGCGGTGGCGAAAGCCGCAAAGTCCACCGGTAGTGTCGAATATCCCCAATACAAGTTCTCGACGCCGCCAGGGCTGTTCGCAACATGAATGCCGCCCTCAAGACTGGCAAATCTCCCAAACTCTGGGGACGTGCGATTGAGAGTGGTCAGGGTGGATCGAGTCAGATCGACGTTGTGACCATTGGCAGCAAGGTCTCCCCAAAAGGAAACAGAGATCCGGCCCCGATTGACAATGTTGGTGGCATTGAGAATCAAATACCCACCGTCCCCGTACGTGTAGGATTGTCCGTCAGGATAACCAAAGCCGAAGATGGCCGAACCAATGCCTTCAATCACGGCCCGGTCGCCATTGAAAATGGTCTGACTCGGGTGCCGAAAGCCACTGGAATTGACATTCAGGAGCTCCATTCCATAGCTCGCCTGAATGGTTCCGAGATTCGTGTAATTGAGAGTGTTACGAGTCGCAAACAAATCAAATGTGTCCGCAGAGAAGGTCCCTGCATTGACAAATGAGACCGCGTCGATCGGCCGGTCTACCGAGTAATTGCCTCCGTTGTAGAAATCGCCCGCAACGGCAACCCAACTGCAGGCCACAGCACAAATAAGAGATCTGACCATGATAGAGATTCGGGTCGAGAATTTCGTGGTTTTCATCGGTCAGTTCAGTTGCTCCGAAGGGAGAGAACAGCTGCTTCGAGATCCGAAAGCTTGCTGCCAATCGGATAGAGGATCGGAGCGTTGGTGCTGCCGTCAAATGAGCCCCAGATGTTGCCGGGCTGCCCGTCTTGCTCGTCGGTGTTACCGACGTGCAGCGAGTAAACGCCGAGCTTCGAGAAGGTGTAGCTGGAAACCGGTTCGATGTTTCCGGGCCCTTCGGCGGCGGCATCGAGAGTGGCACCAGTATTCTGGAACGTCACCGGAGAGAATTCGAAGGCAACCGGAGCGTAGTTATCGAGCACACCGAGATCTCGAGCACTGATCAAAATTTCCGGGCGGGCAATCAGCCGACTGACCACCTGACGGATGACAATACCGTTGGAGCTGACCACTTCAGGATAGGTAACTGCCGCCTGACGGGCGTTCTGGCGAAGCACCGGGTCCAGATTCACTTTGACGAAGCGAACCCGATCAACACCGGCCCGAACGGCGAGATTGACCAACTGCAAAACGTTGCTCGTCGTGGTCGTTCCGACTGCGGTGGTACCGACCAATCCGGAGGAACCGGCAACCGTCCACGGAGATTCAAGAGCAGCCGATGAACCACCCCCCGCCGTGGAAACACTGCCGCGAATAGAACCGGCGGGTGCCGCCTCGTAGTTGCGATTGGCAGGGTGATACAGGTAGCGCAATCCGCCGGCATCGTCCCGGGTAAGACCGGTGAAGTAACGGCCGTTCGGGTTGATGGATCGAGCCACGCGGTCGTCACTGGTCACAAAACTGTTGACGCTGACCGTGGACGCCAGGCTGATGCTGGGGTTTGCGGAGTCGACCGGTATTTCGCGGGCATCGGAGAAGATACGGGCACCGTCACCATTGAAGATATCGCGCACGATGTACGAATACATGGTCCCATTCACATAGCGGGAAGGGCGTCCGGAGATTGGATCGTAATTGAAATTCGCGACCGAGTATCGAATCGGATCAACACCCCGCCCGCGGATGGACCAGCACCACCGCTCTGGGGATGTCAGGCCCAGTGTGGCCATGATCTGCGAAAGGATCTGGGTTTTGACATCGATGAGCCCCAAAGCACTGGCCGTCGGGTTGACGCCATCGGCCTTGAGCGGAAACTCTTCCAGGTTCTCGCTGAACGCAGAAACGTTGGTCAGACTGTTGAAGATCGCGAACGCCTCATCCACGGCACGCGCTCCATCGGCGCCGAAGAATTCCATAAACGA
>CANHYD010000169.1 GCA_947464705.1 Verrucomicrobiota bacterium
ATCCAGGGCAGCATCACCACGATCAGCGAGAGCACCGCCAAGGCCTTGGGCACAAAGGACAGAGTCTGCTCATGGATCGACGTGACCGCCTGGAAGACGCTCACTCCAAGGCCGATGACCAGGGCCGTCATCAAGATCGGCGAGGCCAGCGTCACGGAGTTGAGGATCAACGACTTAATGAGTTCGACAGCGGTTTCAGGGTTCATGGATCGGGTGGGAAAGTGAGAGGGGAACTGGGCCAGGCGGACCGGCTTTCAAATGCCGAAACTCATCAGCAACGAACGGACGATGAGGGACCATCCGTCCACCAGGACGAAGAGCAGGATCTTCAGAGGCAAGGCGATGGTCGCGGGCGGCATCATCATCATGCCCATGCTCATCAAGACGGTGGCGACCACGATGTCGATGAGGATGAAGGGCACGAAGATCAAGAAGCCCATTTGAAAGGCCGTCCGGAGCTCACTGATGATGAAGGCCGGAATGACCACCCGCAGCGGCATGGCCTCGGGTGCGGTCGGAGGGATTTTGGCCAATTCCACGAACAACTCGACATCCTTGGCGCGGGTTTGTCGCAGCATGAAGGAGCGGATGGGCTTCGACGCTTCCTCCACGGCCTGGGCCGAGGTGATCTTCTTCTCCATGTAAGGCTGGAGGGCGTTGGCCTGGACCTTGGACCACACCGGTTCCATGACGAAATAGGTCAGGAAGAGCGACAACCCGATGATCACCTGGTTGGCCGGAGCACCCTGGAGGGTCAAGGCGTTGCGGACGAAGGACAGCACGATGACGATGCGACTGAAGCAGGTCATCAACAGCACGATGGACGGCGCCATCGACAGCAGTGTGATGGCAAAGAGGACCTGAATGGCGACATCCACATCCTTCGGCTGCCCGATGCCGTCCATGCCGATGTTCAGGGTCAACGGAGGCAGGCCGGCCGTCGGAGAACTGGTCGTGGTCGGCGCCTGTGCGACGGCTACCCGTGGCGACAGCGCCACCAACAGCAACACGATGCCCAAGAGAAACCCGGTCATTCCCCGCCCCGTCCGCCGGATGGAACCGATGCTTCGGTCTGCCTGGATTGAGAGATTCATGCCGAGGGCGACAGCGTCTTTTCCAGGACACTCCGGAATGAGCCTTCAAGCGCCGGGTTGGCAGCCGAATGACTGGGTTCCGATGCAGAGGGACCGCCCGATACGGACGGATCGGCATCCAAGGGCGATAGAAGCGACAACCCGTTCGGAGAGGCCCCGATGAGAAACTGTTGGTGCCGGTAGGCCACCACGTACACAGCCGTCCGCTGGCCTAGGCTCTTCACGTCGACCACCCTCAGACCGCTGACCGGAGTCCGCTGCAAGAGGAGCTGCTGCCAGTGCCGGTAAATCCAGAGGGCGCCGATCAACAAGGCGAAGACTAGGGCCAGAGCACCGAGCATCCGCCCCAGCGATCCGGCGGCGCTGCTCAGATCGGGCGCTGCCAACGCATTGGTCAGGGAACCCTGCGGCAGCATCGAGGAGATGGAATTGGTGGAACCCACGCGTGCTCCCTTCAAGCAGCGGGTGTGCCGAGGCCATTTTCGCCCGGAAAATGGGGCTTTTTGGGATTTTCAGCCTGCCAACCGGCACCGATTGCCGAACGGCAGAGGCCCACCTCCTCGGCAAAAACATCCACTAGCCCTCCGAATCCCGCCCTCCCGAGGGATCCTTGCCGGTCATCCGAGATTCACGGGATCAATGTCGATGATCAGGGTGAGGTCGGCCGGCAACACGAAGGCCTGCTCGATTTTACTCAACTCGGCCGACAGGCGGCTCATGGCTGAAGTTCGCAGCATGATCTGGTGCCGAAAGAAACTTTCGGCCTTCAACAGCGGAGCCGGCGCCGGTCCGGCCAGAATGAGGTCCTTCCAATCCTTGAAGCCCGCGTCGAGGGCCTTACGGAGGTGTTCCGCAAAGAGCTTCACCTTGTCTTCGTTGCGTCCCTTCAACGTCAACAGGGCTACCCGGGCGGCTGGGGGGTAGCGCAACTGCTCGCGGAACTCCACCTCCTGCTCGTAGAATCCCAAGTAGTCATGCCGGCGCGCATACTGGATGGCGGGATGGAATGGCGTGAAACTCTGCACGAACACCTCGCCCTCGACATCGCCTCTTCCGGCCCGGCCGCTGACCTGGGTGAGCAATTGGAAGGTGCGCTCGCCCGCACGGAAATCGGCCTGATGGAGGCTCAGGTCGGCATGCACGATGCCCACCAACGTGACGTTGGGGAAATGCAGTCCCTTGGCGATCATCTGGGTGCCCACCAGGATATCGATCTTACCGACCCGAAACTCGGTGAGGATGCGCCGATAATCCTCCTTCCGCTTCAGGGTGTCCGAATCCATGCGTTCGATTCGAGCCTGCGGGAAGCCCTTGCGCAGCGCGTCCTCGACACGCTCGGTGCCAATGCCCGCAAACCGGATGGCCGGATTGCCGCAACCGGGAGCCGGGCAATGATCGGGCACCGGATCCTCATGACCGCAAATGTGGCACAGCAACCGTCGCGAGGCCCGGTGGTAGGTCAGCGAGACCGAGCAATTGGGGCATCCGGCCACATGGCCGCATTGGGGGCATTGGAGCGAGGTCGAGAAGCCCCGCCGATTGAGGAAGAGGAGCGTTTGCTCGCGCCGCTCGAGCCGCTGCGTAATGGCCTCGCGCAGGCGCACGGTGAACACCGGCGGCGCCCCGCTCTTGGATTTGCGGGACTCCTCGCGCAAGTCCACCACGCGCACCACCGGCAAGCGCTTGTCGTCCACCCGTTTGGCCATCTCGAGCAGGGTGTATTTGCCGCGCCGGGCATTGTGGAAACTCTCGATCGACGGTGTGGCCGACCCGAGCAGCACCACCGCGCCCTCTCGCTGGCCCCGCACCACCGCCACATCCCGGGCATGATAACGGGGCGTCTCCTCCTGCTTGTAGGAGTGTTCATGCTCCTCATCGACAATAATCAGCCCCAGTGGGTGCACCGGAGCGAACACCGCCGAGCGCGCGCCGATAACGATGCGGGCCCGGCCCTGCCGAATTTTGTGCCACTCATCATGGCGCTCCCCGGCCGAAAGATGCGAATGCAGCACCGCTACGAGGGTCCGATAGGGGCCCGACGAAAAACGTGCCTTGAAGCGTTCCACCGTCTGCGGAGTCAGCGAGATCTCGGGCACCAACACGATGGCACCGCGACCCTGCGCCAGCGCATGTTGAATGGCCTGCAAATACACCTCGGTCTTGCCTGAGCCCGTGACACCAAAGAGCAAGAACGGCTTGGCCGACTCGCCCCGCAAAAGCCCGTCGTGGGCCTTCACCAATGCCTGAAAGGCAACCACTTGCTCGTCATTGAGGGTCAATGGAGTGGTTGGGACGATGAGTTCCCGCGCGTACGGATCCCGCTCGTCGATCTTCGGAGCGATGCACACCAACCCCTTGTCTTCGAGTTTTCGTACCGTTTCGGCCGTCGTCTCACCGAGCCGGAGCAACTCCTGCAGCGGCAACTCACGCCACTCCTCGATGATGCGCCAGATCGCGTCCTGTCTGGGCGTGAGTTTAGGCAGCTCGCCAGCGACCGTCAGGGCGTGCACATGGAGGCGTTCACGCCACCCGGCCTCCTCCTTCCGGACGGCCTCCGGCAACACGCTCTTGAGGGCCGTCTCCACGGCGCAGCAGTAGTAGGAGGCGATCCAGCGGGCCAACTCGAGCACCTGCGGAGTCACCAGGGTCTGCGCCCCGAGCACATTCAGGATCGGCTTGAGGTTGGTCTGAGGTGAGGACTCCGCCAATTCGGTCACCACCCCCAGCACCTGCCGATGCCCAAAGGGCACCTTGACCCGAGAGCCCACGGCTACCCGGTCGGAGAACTCCTCCGGGATGGCATAGTCGAACTCCTTCCGGAGGGCTATTTCGAGAGTGACGCGTGCGACCACGGGTTGGATTCCCCGATCATTTGCGGATCTCGCGCCAGTAGGGTCGATCCGCCACGAAGAGGTACCCATTCTCGGGATACCGGTCCCCGAAGGCGAACTTCAGTGGGAAACCCGATGGGATGTTCCCCTGGCGGAGCAGGTAATCCATGTAGAAACGCCCCCAAACCGCATCCGGATCATTGAGCAGCTTGGAGTGCCACAACTGATCGCAGGTCAGCGGCGTCAGCAGCAAGGCGTTGAACGGACGCTGGAAGTCATGGATCTGGTAGAAGTCTTCCTTGGGATCTTGTCCGGCCCGCAACGTCAGAGGCATCGAATCGAGGTGGCCGTACCAGGCGACAGCCGCCGGCATGTCGCTCAAGACCATCGCTCCCGGCGGCAAATAACCCAGCAACTGGCGGATCACCGGCAGGTAGTAGGGCGGATTGGCCATCACCGGCTGGCGGGGCGGCAGGAGCGAGATAACGAAGGGCATCAGGCACAGCCCCATCGGCACCACCAGGGCCATCCATCGCGCCAACGGATACGGGAAGTCGAATGAGTCGAGGGCCCAACGGAAGACCACCGCTGCATACAGACCGGCCAGAGGCACGAACCAGGCCAAGAGGTTCTCGGAGTTCAGGTAGGGCGAGAGGGTGGCAAGGTGGGTCTGGATGAGCGCCTGAGCCGGCACCAAAGCCAGGAGCATCGACAGCAGCAACCAGCGAAAGCGGTTCATCCGGGCATCCCCCATGGGTAGCAGCAGCCCGACCAGCAGGAAGGCCCCGAACCAGTTGCCAAACATCCGTGGCACGTCATTCGACAGGATATGGTGTGAATTGCTCAACACCTTGGCCAACACCTCCGCCAACCGCACCCTGGAGAGATCCGGATTCTGGGAGCGTTCCAACAGGTCTTCGGTGAAGGCCGGAGTCCCGGCCAGCGGAGCCAGGGTGGCGATTCCCAGGGGCAGACCACTGCGCAAGTAATTGCGGGCCATCCAGGGAGTGGCCAGCAGGAGGAACGCCAAGAACAGGCAGCCCACGGTGCGGACACGAGCCTCGGACGGCGCCCACCATCCCACACAAATGGCCACGGGAAGAACGAGGAATCCGAAAGAATACGAAACCAGAAAACCCACACCCAGCAAACCGCCCAAGACCGCCGACCAGACCCCGTACCGGAAGGTCACAATCCGGGGACGCCCCTCGGCATCGGGATCGGCCGCGCCACCGATGCGCATGGCAACCGCGGCCACCGCGAGGCAAAGCAATCCCAACCACACGGTGGGGAGACCTGAGAACGCGAAATCCCAGTTCAACTTGGACCCAGCGAACACCACCACCGCCATGACACCGATGGATACCTCGAACCATCGACGTCCCACTTGGTACAGCGCGAACACTAAGCACAGGAAACCGACGAAATTGAAACAGCCCAGCGCCACCTCGGCCGGCGGACGCCGTCGAGGCCCCGCCTCCACGCCGTAGACCCATCGGTCGGGCAGCACCTTGAACAAGAGGCCCAGTGCGGCCGGGTACAGAGGCGGGTGCGAGATATCGGGATGGGCCGCCCTGATCAACAACCGAGGATCCGTGCCCGCTTGGGTGGCCCGAGGTGCCTGCAGGTGCAGGCTCAACGGGCGAATGATCTGGGTGGTGAAACCACGCCCTTCGGCCAAGCTGCGCCCCAACTGCGCTTGATCCATCGCCTCGACCGCGCTGAAAT
>CANHYD010000170.1 GCA_947464705.1 Verrucomicrobiota bacterium
CCACGAAACTGGCGAGCAAGTAGAGGGTGATGGCGTTGGTGCCGATCCAGACGAAGGGCTGGCACCAGCGTTGTTTTCCCCAGCCATCCACCACCTGATAGAATCCGGCCAAGAGCAGGAAGCTCCAACCGCCGGCAAACAGGACGAAGGACGAGGTCCAGAGTTTCTTCACGATGGGGAAGGTGCCGCTCCAGGCGTATCCGACGGCGAGGCAGGCCAGTCCTGCCAGGGCCAGGCGGAGAGTGCGTTGAGCGGGCTGGAGCGATCCCAGTCGGAGCAAGGCACCGGCCAGCACTCCGAGCAAGCAGGTGGCGATCGCCGGAAGGGTGCTCAGGATGCCCTCTGGATCGTAGTAGGTATCGTACTTCTTGCCCGGGAGGTGCTCGAAGTCGAAGTGGTTCACCACGTTCAGGCCCGGCTCGTATTGCCCCGTCACCCGCTGGGAGGTGTTCCAGTAGAGCTGCAGAGCGTTGGTGGCGCCGGTTCGGGCCATGCCTTCTTGGACCGCGGTGGGGGTGAGCTGGATCGCTCGAACGGGCACCCAGGCCAAGAGCGCCCAATATCCCAACAGGATGCCCGCACAGACGCCCAACAGGGCCCGGACTGGCAGGAATACCAGCAGGATGCCCGCGGCCGTGGAGGCCACAGCAATGCGATTGAGCACGCCCAGCCAGCGGACTCCGTCCAAGCCTTGCGAGAGTCCGCCCGAGTAGAACACCCCTACCAGGAACAGCAGGAGCCCGCGGGTCAGCAGGCGTCGAACCGCACCGGCCTTGCCGACCCGCTCCACGGCCTTGCCCGTGGAAAACACGAGAGACACGCCCGCGATGAAGACGAACAGCGGAAAGATGAGGTCGTAGAATCGGAAGCCGGCCCATTCCACATGGGTGAGCTGTTGGCGGATGCCGCTGAGCAGGGGGGATCCGCTGAACTTTTCCAGCGCCCGGAGGATGCCCGCGCCTCCGACAATCCAGAACATGTCGAACCCCCGGAGGGCGTCCAGGGACATGAGACGCTCGGACGCAGGTGGGGGCGGTGTGGGATTCGAGGCGGAGGACATGTCAGGTAAAATGGGTGGAATCACACGCGGAGGTTCAGACCCGCAGAAAAACCTTTCGGCCATGGAGCAGCCAAGCCAGCCAGACGCAGAACCCGACGGAGACAAAGGCGCTGACCACGTCGGCAGCTCCCAGATGCAGTCCGTCGAGGAAGGTGGCCACTTCGCCTCCGGTCAGTCGGCGGGCCAGTTTCCCGAAATCAGCGAGGTTCGACGCCAGGTAGATGGCGATGGAGTTCATGCCGATCCAGGTGAAGGGGCGAGCCCATCCGGACCAGCCTTTCACATCAATGAGGCCGTAGAACAAAGCCAGAATCAGGCAGCTCCAGCCGCCCGCGACGCAGACATAGGACGAGGTCCAGAGGTTCTTGATGATCGGAAAGGCCAGTCCCCAAAGGTGACCCGTGGCCAGCAGACCCAGCCCTGCCCAGATCAGTCCCTGGAGGCGTTGAGTGGCAGTGCGCGTGGGATCCTTCAGGAACAGGCCGGTCAGCACTCCCAGCAGGCAGGAGGCGATGGCGGGCAGCGTGCTGAGCAGGCCTTCCGGATCGTGGGCGCCATTCCACTTTTTGCCGCCCAGGAATTGAGCGTCCACCCAATGGGCTAGGTTGGTGTCGGGATTGAGGTTGGCTGGACCCACGCCGGGGACCGGCACGAGCGTCAGGAGGCCCCAGTAGCCGAGCAGGATTCCGACGGTGGTGATTCGCAGAGCCCGGGGGCTCAAGAACAACTGCAATGTGGCCGCCGAAAAGTAGCACAGGGCGATGCGTTGCAAGACGCCCAGGTAGCGGATGTCGTTCTCCCAGCCCGTATAGCCCCGATAGAAGAACAGCCCGAGCAGGTAGAGCAGTGCGGCTCGCTTGGCGATGCCCAGGAAGGCGTGGCCTCTGTCTCCTGCCGCAGGCTTGGCGCTGCGGGATAGGACGATGGAGATCCCACTGATAAAGACGAAGAGCGGAAAGATGAGGTCGTAGAAGCGGAAGCCTTGCCAGGGCACGTGTTCCAATTGGTCGGCGATGGCGTGGCTCACCGGGCCGTTGGCGGCCTTCAGGAAGGCGTGACCGAAGGCGTCGGCACCGCAAATCCAGAACAGGTCGAAGCCGCGCAGGGCGTCCAAGCTTGCCAGTCGCGATGGGGTGCCGTGGATGGCGGAGTTCGAGGGATTGGCCATGCTGATCCTTCATCAAGCCCAGCCCGGACCGGGGTGCCAAGGATGGATTTTCTAGCCGGCCGGGGTTGCTGAGGCTGGGCTGGGTCCGAGGTGTTGGTCGAACCAGTCGGCGAAGTGGCGGATGTCCCAGAGCATGGTGAGCCATCCGTGCTTCCCACCCGGGTGCACCACCAGTTCAACGGTGGGGCCCACTTCCCGGGCGCGGGCCTGGTAGCGCTGGGATTGGTCCAGCGGGACGAGGGTGTCGGCGTCCCCGTGGTAAATGAGGGTTGGCGGCGATTGGGGATGGAGGTGAAAAATGGGTGAGAGAGGCCGGCCGATGTCCACCCAGTTGGTCGGTCCGTTCGGTTGGGGGCGGAAGGCTTGGATGAAGCTCTTCGGCGGGCCGCCATCGTGCAAATTTTCAGTCGAATCCCCGAGGTTCAGCAGATCGGTCACGGGGTAGAAGATCGCCACCGCCTGAACGGCGCAGCTTTCACGCTCGACGGGGTCGGTCGTCATTGCGGCACCCGGGCCGCCCCGAGTGGCCAAGAGCAGGCTCAGGTGCCCGCCCGCACTGCCGCCGGTGACTCCCAGGCGCGCGGGGTCGATGCCGTGGTCTCGGGCGTGGTGTCGGATGTGTCGGATCGCTCGGCGAATGTCGTCGAAGGTCTCGGCCACCGTCGCCTCCGGTTGGGACACGTGATAGACGGCGAGGATGGTGTATCCGCGGCGTAGGAGGGGGGCTGTCATCCAAGGTCGGAAGCTGTTGGTGCCGGATTTCCACCTCCCGCTGACCATCAGGGCCACTCCGAGCCCATTGGGATTCTCAGGCTTGACCACGTCGTAACTCAGTTCATGGCCGTGGCGTTCCCCGTAGGTCATCCGCCGAACCGAGGCCAGCGGCGGGTGGTAGTAACGCCACACTCCGGCGGCCAAAGCCGTCAAGGCCAGGATGAGGCAGGCCAAGACGGAGACGGCCCGGAGAAGGATTCGACGCAATGCCATGGTGGGAGCGCGGTCGGACGGAGTGGGTTGTTTTCTTTTCAGGAAAAATGCCGCCGAGGAAGCTCTAGGCCTTGGAGGCCGGTCGCACCTTGGCCGTCCACGGCCCCTGGGCCAATCGGGCGAGGCTCTCGGGATAGAGGGTGAGTTCCGCCTCCTGGATGCGCTGGTGCAGCGAGGCGGCGGTGTCCCCCTCGAGTACCGGCACGGCTTGCTGGGCCAGGATCGGGCCGGTGTCCACCCCCTGGTCCACCCAGTGCACCGTGCAGCCGGTGACCTTGACCCCATAGCTCAGGGCCTGCTTCCACGCCTCAAGGCCCGGGAAGGAGGGAAGCAATGAGGGGTGGATGTTCACCACGCGGCCCTCGAAGGCCTTGAGGAAGTCCCCCTTGAGGATGCGCATGAATCCGGCCAAGACCACCAGATCGACCTGGGCTTCTTGCAGGGCTTGGATGAACGCCGATTCCGCTGCGGGATCCAATTTGGTGCGGAAGGCACCCGGTGGAATGAACCGCGCCGGGATTCCACGATCCCGAGCATGCTGCAGAATTCCGGCCTCGGTCACGTCGCTGAGCACCAAAGCCACCTCCGCGGGCAGGGATCCGCTTTGGATGGCCTCGGCGATGGCCACAAAATTGGAGCCTTTGCCAGACCCGAGGACCCCCAGTCTCAGTTTATTTCCACTCTGCATGCGGAAGATGAAGGCGTGATGAGCCTTCGATCTCAAGCTTCGGTTGCCCAGGAGCCGGAAAGAGGTCGCGATGGCCCGGGGAAGACGGCAGGCGGCGAAGCCATGGCGGACGGTCTCAAAAGCGTGGTTTTGAAGGAAAGCGCCCGATGTTCATGGTTTCCTGTAACGACGACTTAAGAAGTTTCGATAAATATAAAAATTTTGGTTGCCCGGGTAGAACCACGTAAGTATTCCGGTGTCGTGCGTGTTGCCCAGTCCACCTTCCCCGACGAGTTGGGGCGGACCGTCAATGAGTTGACGGTGCGTCAGGCACGACTGCAGACGCAGGCTGCCACGGGTCAGCGCATTCGAAACGTCGAAGATGATCCCAGTGCGTTCCTCAACGTTCTGGAACTGCAGGGCGATTTCCAGCGTCTGGGTCAGTACTCCGACAACGTTGCCAAGCTTCAGACCCGTTCCACTGCGATTTACTCGGCCACTTCTCAGCTCAAGAAGATGACGGACCGCGGGTCCGAGCTGGCGACCATGGCCAACAGCATTCGGACGCAGGATGACTTCGGGGCCTACGCCTCCGAGGTGAATCAGCTGCTGGAGAACGCGTTGGCCTTGGCCAATGGAAAGCATGACGGTGAATCCCTGTTTGGTGGGACTTCTGGCGTTTCCCTGGCGTTCGAAGCCGTTCGGGATGCGGACGGGAACATCACTTCGGTGGCCTACAAGGGCAATTCGAAGGTTCGGCAGGTGGACATCGCCGCCGGCATCTCTTTCTCGCTGGATGTTCCTGGTGCCAATGATTCGACCAGCGGTCCTCGGGGGCTTCTCAAGGATGATCGGGCCGGAATCGACGTTTTTGGTCACCTGATCGCCTTGCGCGATGCTCTGAAATCTGGCGATAAGTCCGCTTTCCCTGACATCAGTGCTTCCTTGATGAAGGATGAGACGGGTTACATCGAGAGCTTTGCGGCTTTGGGTGCAGCTCAGTCCCGGTTGGAAGTGGCAGCCAGACAGAACTCCACGGAGGCTGTTTCCGTCAATCAGTTGATCTCCCAAGAGAGCGACGCGGATCTGGCCCAGACGCTGGTGGAGCTCAACCAGTTGCAGTCGGCCTACTCTGCGGCGATGCAGTCTGCGGGTAGGATCCTCAAGATTAGTCTGCTCGATTACATCTGAGCGGTCGGTCCAATGGCTCCCCGCGATAGGGGACCTTCTCGGTTGGTCCGTTCCCACTTACTCCGATGGCCGTACGAATCAGTTTCCTCAACCAGAAGGGCGGCGTGGGTAAATCGACCTGCTCCATCCTCGTGGGGGCGGCTTTGCAGTCGGCGGGTTACCAGGTTCAGTTCGAAGACATGGATCCCCAGGGGTCCTTGGCGATGTGGGTCTCGCACGTGGGCAAGTTGGCGCCACTTCCGGAAGGGGTCTCTCCGGATGTCATCATTTGTGACACGCCGGGTCGGATCGATGTTTCGGCGAGCAGTCCCGATCCTTTCTTCCGCGATCTCATTTCCCGCAGCGATCGATTGGTCATCGTCGCCGAGAAGTCCCTCTTCAGCACTCAGGCCTCAATCCCCATGGTCGAGTCGGTGAAGCACTTCATGTCGCCGACCGCCCGAGCCATGATTCTGTTCAACAAGGTGCGTCGCCGCACCCTGGTCGGTGGGCAGAACGAGGAGGAAATGGGTCGCGATCTCGGCTTGCCGGTGCTCAAGAATTCGCTGCCACTGGCTGCGGCCTACGAGTCCA
>CANHYD010000171.1 GCA_947464705.1 Verrucomicrobiota bacterium
GCCAATTGGCGGGACAGATCGGCGGGATAGGAGTCCGGATCATCCGCGAGCAGCCTTCCCAACAACGCGAGTTCCAAGCGAACTTGTTGGGCTCCGTCGCGGGCTAGGGTATGCTTCTTGAGCAAATCTGCGGGCTTGGACCCCAGAGCGATTTCCAAGATCAATCCCAGAACCGCGATGCTAACGATCGCTACAACCGAGGTGAACCACGCCTGACGAAGGCTTGTTTGGACTGAGGAATCGGTCATGAAAAACTGTGATGCCAAGCCCGGACTTGAGCCGTTCTAAGGGCATCGGAACAGTTCCACAGCGACTTGAGGACTCACTCCTCGCGACACACTCGAGTATCCACCTCAGTCCAGCGCGGATCCGAGTCCGGGAAATCTCGGTTGCAATGAAGTCCACGGCTTTCAGTCCTCTGCAAGGCACTGTCCACAATGATCTCGGCCACGGTGGCCAAGTTCCTCAACTCGAGCAGGTCGGCCGTGACGATGAAATCCCAGTAGTACTCACGGATTTCCTCCTGGAGATTGGCCAATCGCTTCTGAGCGCGCCGGAGCCGCTTGGTGGTCCGGACAATCCCCACATAATCCCACATCAACCGACGAATTTCGTCCCAATTATGGGAAACCACGACCATTTCGTCGGGGTCCGTCGCCTGCCCCGTTTGCCAAGGCGGGATGACAACCGGTCCACCAGCGCGCGGCAAGGTGAGAACTCGCTGGGCAGCCCGATGCGAACAGACCAGGGCCTCGAGCAGGGAATTGCTCGCCAGACGGTTGGCACCGTGAAGGCCGGTACAGGCCACTTCACCCACGGCAAACAGTCCTGCCAGAGAAGTCTGCCCATCCAAATCGGTCTCCACCCCTCCGCACTGGTAGTGGGCGGCCGGAACCACAGGAATCCAGTCCTTGGTCATATCGATGCCAAACTCGAGACATCGGGCATGGATCGTGGGAAAATGACTCCGGATGAACTCGCCCGATCGATGAGTGATATCTAGGTAGACGCAGTCGGCCCCGGTGCGTTTCATCTCCGAGTCGATCGCTCGGGCCACAATGTCACGGGGCGCCAGCTCCAATCGGGCATCATAGCGCTGCATGAAGCGCTCTCCTCCCGGGGCCCGCAAAACTCCTCCCTCACCCCGCACCGCTTCCGAGATCAGGAAAGACTTGGCCTGCGGGTGGAACAAGCAGGTGGGATGGAACTGGATGAACTCCATGTTTAGGATGGGAACCTCCGCCCGATAGGCCATCGCCACACCATCCCCGGTGGCAATGTCTGGGTTGGTGGTGTAGAGATAGACTTTTCCACACCCCCCTGTCGCCAATAGCACCGCGGGCGACTGGAACACATCCACCCGTCCCTCGGGATTGTTGAGCACATAGACTCCAACACACCGGTTGGGCCCCGCCAGCCCCAGCTTGGCTGTGGTGATCAGATCGATCGCCAGGTGGTTTTCAAACACAGTGATCGCCGGATTGGCGGCCACTGCGGCCAAGAGTGCTCGCTCAATCTCACGTCCGGTGGCATCGGCAGCGTGGAGGATACGCCGCTTGGAATGGCCGCCTTCTTTGGTGAGGTCCAACTCGCGCTGCCCGCCGCCACCGGGAATGTCGCGCTCGCTGAATTGCGCCCCCAAACGCATCAACTCAGCAATCCGCTCAGGCCCCTCCTCAACAATGCTCCGAACCACGGACTCACGGCATAATCCCGCACCCGCCTCCAGGGTGTCTTGGACATGCAACTCAAAGCTATCCTCACGGCTGGTGACCGATGCGATGCCACCCTGCGCCCAGTTTGTATTGGAGTCGGCGCGATTCTTCTTGGTGATGATGGCCACCGTGCCTCGGTGGGCCACCTCCAGCGCGTAGGTCAATCCGGCGACACCGCTCCCGAGAACGATGAAGTCGAACGTGTGGGTCTGGGCGGAAGACATCAGACCTAGGAACCACTCGGACCGTGATACTCGATCCGAACGATTTTGGTGTCTGAATTATTGCCCCAATCCTTGCCGTACTCGATGAGATAGAGACAGCCATCGGCTCCCAATTCCAGATCCATGGGACGCTTGAAGGTCGTCGCAGGCATGAAGCGCTCCATCATCCACTTGCCGTCGGCAGTTTTGGCGATGTTGTCATTTTCATCCAACTTCACAGCGATGATCCAATTTCGGGACCACTCGTAAATGAAGAGGGTGTGATCGAACTGCTTGGGCAAGCGATGCGCCGAGGTGTTCTTGGGGTCGTAGTAATAAACGGGGCCGGCCATGGCAGTACGCCCGCCAGAACCGACTGCCGGGAAACGAGTTGAAGCCGACGCCGGATAGTAGATGAAGGCCGGTTGCGCCGGGGGCAGGTCTTGAATACCCGTGTTGTTGGGCGAGGTGTTCTTGGGGTGTTCCGGATCGAACACCATTCCTTTGGGATCCCAAGCCTCCGGCTTCGTCGGCAATTCCGGAAGATTGTTGGTCTCCCCCTTTTTCTTCAGCTCCTCGATCTTCTTGCGTACTTGATCATAGGCGTTACGGGCATCGGTGCCCCGCTGACGATCCACAAAGTTCACCTTCGTGTAGGCTCGGTTGTCACCGACAAACATGGGCCAACCGAAGAATCCCGGTTTCCGGGCCTGATTCACCTCATCGAAACCGGCGGAACCCCGCTTGCCATCGGCATGACCTGAGTCCGGGCCGACTTCGCCCCAGTAAAGATACCCGGTCTTGCGATCCACCGAGACGCGGAACGGATTCCGATTGCCCATCACATAGATCTCCGGCCGGGTACCCGCCGTTCCGGGTTTGAAAAGGTTGCCTTCCGGGATGTCGTAGCCGCCTTGTTGACGCGGTTTGACTCGAAGCACCTTGCCGACGAGCGAATTCGCATTGGCTGCGGTGCGCTGTCCGTCCCACGGGTAACGCCCCGGACGCTCGTCGTGTGGTGAAAATCCGTCGGAGTCGAACGGGTTGGTATTGTCACCAATCGACATATAAAGGTTGCCCGCCGCGTCAAAGGTCAAAGAGCCACCGACATGGCAGCATTGTTCCCGCTGGGTCTCGACATCGATGATCGGCGTCTCGGTGCTGAGATCGAGTTGATCGCCCTTCACGGTGAAACGAGAGACCCGAATGATGCCCACCTTGCCTTGCGAGTTGGTCGTCGTCTCGGGGAGTGAGCGGTTGACGTAGATCCAATGATTCTTCGCAAACGCGGGATCCAATGTGATGCCCAGCGCGCCGTCTTCGAGGCCTGTGAAGGTTGCCAACTTCGCCGCGACCACGGTTGATTGGGTGTCGGGCTTCCAAACCTTCACAACACCCGCTCGTTCCACCCAAAACACGCGCCCGTCGGAGGCCACCGTCAATTCCATGGGGTCGACGATGGTGTCTTTTCGGGCCCCGTCCGCCACGGCATCCTCATCCAAAATCACTTTCTTGAACGACGATTCCGGTGGCATCCAACCGGAGGCAGCGGAGCCGGCTGCAGCGGGAGATTGTGCCAGAATCGGACTCACCAGCGCAAATGCCAGTGCGGCGCAGAAACCGAAGGTGCTCATGGGCTAAATCCGACCGGAATCAGGCCCAACAATCAAACCTGATTTGGAAAAGATCCCAAGAGATTGAATCCCGAAGGTCGGGATTGGAGTATCCGCCACACAAGGGAGTCGTTGGACTCATCCGCCACCGATCCATCGCCACGGACATCAACGAGCCCCGAGGATCTCTGTTTCTAGGGAACGCAACCGGTCGGCAGCACCCTGGACCAGAACCCGAATCCGCGGATCCACATCTCCCCGACGGGACCAGTTTCCGGGACTACTACGCTCGCGCTGATAGGGATCGAGGATCTCTTCAAGGCGGCGCACCTGTTCGAAGCGAAGCCTCATCTCAGGCGACGCATCCCCGCCCCCCTGTCGTGAGAGGTATCGGGAACCCAGGCCCGAAAGGTACCGCAATTGAGTCAGTTTTCGCTCCAAAACCGGCACCTGAGCGGCAAATGGCCATTGCTCAATGGTTTCAGAAAGACGGAAGACGCGTCGCCCCAGCGGAGAGTTCGTAGAGCGGGCGACCTCCACGGTCTCCTGAAGAATGGTTCGTAAATGCCGATCCAGGGTGTCGGGGGTGATGAATCGCGAGGCGTTTTGGGCATAGAACGCAACCGACGTCACGGCCCACCATTTTTCGATGTCCAACAAACTTTGAAACTCAGCCTGATAAGTTTTGAGAAGCGCAGTCTGCCAATTCAACGAGCGATTGAAGGCGAGAACCAACGCCCCCAAGCAGACAGGCCCTCCGTCCTTCAAGCGGAGATGATGAACAAACAGCGCCGCGGAGCCTTGGAATAGTTGAAATTGGTTGGTGTCGCTCACCATTGCGTCGCCAGGAAACGCCAACGCATCAAAACCCAAAGGGGAACGCCCCGCTGTCTTGGCGGCAATGGCCACCAAGGGATCCATGGATCGGTTGGCGTCCTTGAACTCTCGATTCAATTGAGGCACTAACTCCCGGCTCGACTCGCCAATCAGCAACGTGGTCACCCCTTCGGACAACCAAAGCGGAATGGGATTTAGCTGCCCCCCGTTGCCCCGGTTGGCAATTTCCAAGAGCAACGCTTCCACCGTCGTGCGGACCAATAATGTCCAATGAACACGTTCCTGGAACTCCACAGTGTACCGCCATCCATCGGCAAACTGGGTGGCCACAATCTTTGCCGGAGATCGCTGCCTATCAGCCGGATACACCCGCACGACGATTGAACCGCTGAAGCCGTCGTCGATCTTCAGAATCCGAAGCACTTCAGTTTTGATTCTCTCGCAGGCAACTGAAATCACCGGGGGACTGAGGGTAGCTATCCCTTGGGAGTCCAAGGGACGCAGAGGTGTCAGCGAAACGGACCTTTGAGATCCGATCGGAACCAGAATCGGTCTCGGTGCTCGGTCTTCTGAGGGAGAAAGGTCACTGAGCACCAAAAACTGCCCCGAACGACTTCGGGTGGGCACGCTGGAGGGGCGTCTCGAAGGGGGTCCAATCTGGGCATCGGCACTCCAGCACCAAGCCAATACCACCCAAGCCGCAGAGATGACGCCGAAGAATCTCCTCATGAATTCAACGGGTCTTAAAACTCAGGTCAGGTCGAGGTGGACTTGGGCTTGGGAGACGGTGACGTTGCTCCACTGGAGCCCGAGTCACTGGCCGCCGAAGACTTGTAGCCAGAGCTCCGATAGTCGGTGATGTAAAACCCGGAGCCTTTGAAGATCAGGCCAGCGCCCCCACCCACACCTCGCTGCACTTTTCCTTTCCCCCATTTTTTCCCGGGGCATTTGTCCTTAGGGCATTGGGTGAGCGGAGCGTCACTCATCCGCTGTGACTCGTCGAACTGCGCCTGGCATTTCAGACAAACGTATTCGTAGGTTGGCATAGCTGATTCGAATCTAAATTCTCGTGTGACCGAAGACGACCCGCGTCTCCCAAGAGACAAAGTCTACCTGACCGCCACAGACAATTCAAAAAACAAAAAAGCCGGACTCCCAGAGGAGTCCGGCTTAGGAAAGGTTCGGCGGCTACCTACTCTCGCGCAAGCTATACATGCACTACCATCGGCAATGCGGTGTTTGACGGCCGAGTTCGGGATGGGATCGGGTCGGGCCACC
>CANHYD010000172.1 GCA_947464705.1 Verrucomicrobiota bacterium
CTTGAAGTCGATGCCGTTGCCGATCGGGGCGCGCAGGGCCGCGTAGGCCTGCTTGATGGCCACACCGGAGGTCAGGGCGCCGGGCATCACGTTGGCGTCGGGGCCAAACATGGTCTCGAACTTGTAGCCAGCGCTCCAAGTGCCTTCGTCGATGGGCTTCTCGAGCTGCAGCTTGACGGTGTTCACGTTGAACCCGTCTTGACGGTCAGCGCCGGTGTTGGCGAAGCGGTTGGCGACCTGGCTGCCGGAACCCAAGTTCCAGATGGCCGAGGTGTCAACGTAACCACTGAGGGTGGTCGAGCTGAGCGCCGAGTTGACCGGGTGAGACTCATCAGCCTGCACCGCGGAAGCGAAGCTCACCACGCCGGTGGCGGCCAAAGCGACTGTCCACTTGTTAAACTTCATGTTGTTTCCTGAGTTCTGCGTTGTGTTTGACTGCAATAATCGATGTACGAGTTGAGGACACAGTCCTCAACCCCCGCCGAAATGGCGGAAATCACGGGCGGGACACTAGAAACCGAGAGAGACCGGTGACAACACTTTTTTTGCTGTTTGAAACATTCCCACTCGCGGTCGTTGGGGACTATTGAATTACAGATCCTGGATCACACGACGCAGCTCGGAAGTGATCTGGTTCTGGCGCTCGGGGGGCATGACCGGTGAACCGTCCTTCTCGGTAACATAGAAAGTGTCAATGGCCGCCCCTTTCTCGGTAACGATTTTGGCAAGAACGATGTTGAGTCCGAGTTCGCTGAGAGCCTGGGACAGTGCGAACAGCAGACCCACCCGGTCTTCGGTTTCCAAGTCGATGATGGTGGTTCCATTGGGGGCCGAGCCTTCAAACCGGATGTTGGGCTCCAAGTGCTCCCCCGCCAGGGCCTGGTACAGGGGGCGTGTTTGGGCAGCGATCTTGCGGACGGCCGGGCGGATGTCGGTTCCCTTGGCCAAGACATCCCGGATGAGCTTCTCGAAGCGTTCCCGCACCGAGGGATCCGGAGCTGCACCAGTCCGGGCATCGGTGACATAGAAGCTGTCGATCACCACGCCATCGGAGCGGGTGAAGATTTGCGCGGAAAAGATGTTTAGGCCCGCCGCAGTGAGCGCCCCTGTGAATTTTGTGAATAACCCAGGCCGGTCCCAGGTGCAGAAGTGGACCCGAGTCCAGCCGCGATCCTTGTCTTCGTTCCACAGCACGGCCGGTTCCAGGGCTCGGTCTTCCTGGGTGAGTTGGAGGTGGATGAATTGGTGGACGAGGGTCAGATCCCGAGCGATCTGCCGCGGCGAGTGGATTTGGAAGTACCGGGCCGGGAGACCCTCGAAATGCGCCGCGAACTCCTCTTCCGAGAAGGTCTTGGGCAGAAGGGCCTGGACTTGTTCGCGCAGCAGTTGCCGCTGTCGGATCTCCGCCTCGATGAATTCGGTGGTGCCCTGGAGGGCCTGCGCTGCCTTCTTGTGGAGGGTGAGGAGCAGGGAGTCCTTGAAGCTGTTCCAGAGACTGTCGCTCGTGCCCATCGAATCGGCGAAGGTATGCAGGGTGAGCAGGTCGAGATTTTCCGTTCCTTGAACCTGGGCAGCGAAGGTTCGGATGACTTCCGGGTCGTCGAGGTCCCGCCGCTGCGAGGTTTGCACCATGGTGAGGTGATGCTCGATGATCAGCGAGAGCGTGTGGGCGGTGGAGCCGTCGAGTCGGAAGCGCTTGGCGACCTTGATGACCAGTTCTGCGCCCACCAATTCATGGCGTCGGCCCGGGAAGGCCTTGCCGCAATCGTGCAGCAGCAGCGCCAGGTAGAGAACGAACGGGCGCTCCACGTGGCGGAAGAGTTCGGTATAGCCGGAGAAGGGGCGAGTCTCAGCCCCCCAGACCTGATCGAGCTTGGCCACGCAGGTCAGCGTGTGTTCGTCCACCGCGTATTGGTGGTAGAACTCGTGCTGCACCAGATTGGTCATCTTGCCGAACTCGGGCAGGAAACGGCCCAGCAGTCCCACCTCATGCATGGCCCGGACATAGGGAGCCACATTGCCGCGCTGGTTGAGGATCTCGAGGAAGGTGGCCTGGTAGTGGGAATTGGCCTTGAAGGAGCGATCCACGAGCGACACCTGCTGACGGAGCAGTTGGGCCAGGTCCGGGTGGATTTGCAGTCCCCGTTTCTGGGCTTCCAGAAAGGCTCGGAGAATACGGCCTCGATCCTGACGCAAGATGCCCCGGTCCACCATGTGGAGTTGCCCATCCACGATGCGGAATCCGTCGAACTCCTCCACAGGGGCTGCGGCGCCGCGCTTGCCCTTCACGGCTTTGGTTTTGCCCGCTTTGGTTTGGCCGGGGTTGGGCACCAGGGCCAGTCGCTGTTCCAGAGTGCGGGTGGTGATGTAGAGGTTGCGGGCGTGGGTGTAGTACTCCCGCATGAAGGCCTCGGTGCGGGCTCGGGGTGAACGGTCGGTGAATCCCAAACCCAGAGCGACGGCCGGTTTCACGGTCGGAGTGAGGGTTTCGGCGGCCCGGCCCGCGACGTGGTGCAGCTCATTGCGAGTGCGCAGCAGGAAGTCGTAGGCCGCCTCCATTTGCTTGCGCTCGGAGGCACTGAGGAACTCGGCCTTCTGGAGGTCCATCAGCGAGCGGGTGCCGTGCTTGAAGTAGGCCATCCAGAGGAGGTTCTGGAAGTCTCGGAGCCCACCGACGCCATTCTTGACGTTGGGCTCCTGCAGCGCCGGCGAATTGCCGTGTTTGGCCCGGCGGGTCGCCTGGTCGGCCAGTCGCTGCGCGATGTATTCGTCTTCGTGGCGGCGGACGCACTTCTTCTCCACCTCGCGCTGGAGTTGCTCGAAGAGGGTTTCGTCACCGGTCACCCGGCGGGCCTCGATGAGCGCGGTCTTGGCCTGCATGTCCTCATTGGCCAAGCGGACGCAGTCTTCCACCGTGCGCACCGCATGACCGACTTTGAGGCCGATGTCCCACAGTGTGTACAGCAGCCCGCCGGTCCACTCGGAGAGGATCTTCAGTTCCGGTCCCTCCGGGCTGAGTCCTTCGGTGTGCAGAAACATCAGGTCGATGTCGCTGAAGGGATTGAGTTCACCGCGTCCGTAACCGCCGAAGGCCACCAGCGCCACCTTGGGGGCCTTTCCTTTGGGAGCCGGGAACACACTCTGGATGGAGACCCACAAGTGCCGGATGAGCACATCCATCATCGCCGATCGGGCGCGGCAAACCTCCAGGCCACTGGCTCCGCCCCGATGCAGGAGATGCAGCCGGTGGCTCTCAACCTTGAGAAAGCGCTTGTAGCGGGGCAGTTCGTCGGCCGGTTTGCTCAGAGGCGGCAGGACGAGCAGCTTGCGGGCGCTCTCTTCGATCTTCGCAATCAGGGAATTCATCGACCCGCCAACCGTGATCCGATTGGCTAGACCGGGCAAGGATGTCGCTGAAGGCGGTGCTTCGACCATCGGCTCACGCCTTGTCAGGTTGGGTTCCGCTCGCCACCGTGGCGCCTCGATCATGTCGCCGCTGCCCTATGAAATCGCCCTGGCCCTCCGCTACCTGCGGCCCAAGCGGACCTTCGTTTCCATCATCACCTTGATTTGTGTGCTGGGGGTGACGCTGGGCGTGGCAGTGCTCATGATCGTCATTGCCGTGATGACCGGCTTCGGGGAGCAACTCCGGGAGCGTATCCTCGGCTTCAATGCCCACCTCCGCGTGGAGGCGGTGGGCAAACCCTTGTCCGATTGGCGGACGGTCGCCGCCACGGTCTCCTCCAATGTTTCGGTCCGGGCAGTGGCACCCTATGTCCACACCCAGGTGCTGATGGAGACCCAGCCCGTGACGGGCAATCCCCGCCCGTTCGCTCCGGTGTTACGCGGGGTGGATCCGATCCTCGAACCTCGGGTCTCCGAGGTTCCCGCGGGAATGATCTCCGGGAAGTTCGATGTCGGACCCAATAAGGTTCTCATCGGCGTGTCTCTGGCCGAAGCTTTGGGGCTGAGGGTGGGAGATTCGCTGGCCGTTTATTCGCTGCCGGCCTTGAAGCGGATGCACGAGGCTTGGGAGGCCGGTCGCAAGGAGGTGGATCCGCCCCAGAAGTTCCATGTGGCCGGAGTGTTCGATGCGGGTCTGTATCAGTTGGAGATGTCGTCCATGCTGACTGGCCTCGGCGACGCCCAAGATCTGCACGGCATCGAAGACAATGTGACGGGCATCACCATCATGCTGCATCAGCCCGACATGCCCACAACGACCCGGGTGCATCAGCAACTCACCGCGGCGCTGGGGAGTGAGTTCCAGGTCATCTCCTGGATGCAGGACAATCGCCAACTCCTGGGCGCCTTGGTGGTGGAGAAGAACATGATGTTCTATCTGCTGTTCTTCATCGTGATCGTGGCGGCCTTCGGCATCATGAGCGCGCTCATCACCTTCGTGGTCCAGAAGACCCGGGAAATTGGGATGCTCAAGGCCTTGGGGGCCACGCCCGTGCAAGTGGCCCTCGTATTTTTGTCCCAAAGCCTGGTGGTCGGGGTCGTTGGGGTGATCAGCGGCTTTGCCCTCGGCTGGACCGGGATCCGATTCCGCAATGATTTCCTCCACTTCATGAACCGGACCTTCAACCTCGATCTCTTTCCCCCAGAGCTCTACCAGTTCCGGGAGTTGCCCGCGCGGATCGTGACTTCCGACGTGGTGATTATCTGCGGCGGGTCGCTGGTGATCTGCCTGCTGGCCGGGGTCGTTCCTGCGCTGCGTGCCGCCTGGCTTCAACCCGTCCAAGCCCTTCGCCATGAGTGAGTTACTCATCCAAGCCCAATCCATTCACAAAGGGTACTCCCTGGGCCGCCGCCGACTCGAAGTCCTCCGCGGCGTGGATCTTTGCGTCGAGGCCGGTGAATTCGTGGCGTTGCGGGGGGCTTCTGGGGCAGGCAAGAGCACTTTGTTGCACCTCATGGGCGGACTGGATCACCCGGATCAGGGGACGATCCGGATTCGAGGGATGGCCCTGCAGTCGTTGGGTCCGGCCGAATTGGCCCGCTACCGCAATCGGGATGTGGGGTTGATCTTCCAGGCCTTCCACCTGATGCCGGAGTTCGATGCCCGCGAGAATGTGGTGCTGCCAGGGCGAATGGCCCGACGTCCGTTGGCCCAGGTGCAGGCCGAGGCCGACGCCTTGCTGAAGCGGGTGGGGTTGGCCGATCGGTTGGATCACCGACCCGGTGAGTTGTCCGGGGGTGAACAACAACGGGTGGCCATCGCCCGGGCTCTCATCAACAATCCCACGTTGATCTTGGCCGATGAACCGACGGGCAATCTCGATTCGAAGACCGGCGAGGAAATTGTCCAGTTGCTCCTGGAAATCCGACGGGAGCGGGGTGTCACCCTGGTGGTGGCGACGCACGACTCCCGGTTGGCCGACCGGGCCGACCGGGTGGTGCAACTGGTGGATGGACTAATCGTTGACTAATGGTCGACTAATGGTCGACTGACCGCGCCTGAATTGGCGGGTTTTTAGCGGGTTTGCGACAATTCCAGGATGCGCTGGAACACCGCTGGTTCCAGAGACATGACGCTCAATCGAGACTGCTTGATGAGCGGCATGTCCTTCGTGACGGCGTCCGTTTTCAGCGTGGCTAGGTCCACCGGCACCTTCAA
>CANHYD010000173.1 GCA_947464705.1 Verrucomicrobiota bacterium
ACCCCGGGCGTGGACCTCTACGTTGGCGGCACGGAACACGCCGTTTTGCACCTCCTGTATGCCCGCTTCTGGCACAAGGTCTTGTTCGATCTGGGGCAGGTCTCGACCGCCGAGCCCTTCTTCAAGCTGGTCAACCAGGGACTGATCCTGGGCGAGGACGGGCAGAAGATGTCCAAATCCCGCGGCAACGTGGTGAACCCGGACGACGTGCTGGTGGAGTACGGAGCCGATGCGTTCCGTCTCTATGAAATGTTCATGGGCCCCCTGCAGGACACCAAACCCTGGAACACCCAGGGTGTGGAAGGCGTGTACCGGTTCCTGGGGCGTGTCTGGCGTCTCTTCGTGGACGAAAAGGCCGAGACGGACTACGAGCAGGCCTCCACGGTCGCCGCCGGCAGTGATGCTTCTTCGGACGAGGCGAAGCGGCTGCTCGACCTGATCCGCCTTTCGCCGCTGATCCGCGACGAGGCTCCGACCCCGGCCCAGCTCAAACTGCTGCACGAGTGCATCCGCAAAGTGACCCACGATCTGGAACACCTGCAGTTCAACACGGCCATCTCGGCCATGATGGTGTTCATCAACGGAGCCATGACCTGGGAGAATCGCCCCGCGTCGGTTCTCCGATCCTTCCTGCAATTGCTGGCACCGTTTTCTCCGCACTTGGCTGAAGAACTCTGGCAGCGCTTGCACCAGCATCCGGGTGGCTCGGTACCCTCACTGACATATGCGCCATGGCCCACCTTCGATCCGGCCCTTCTGGTCGAGACCGACATGGAGTTGCCCGTGCAGGTCAACGGCAAGCTGCGCGATGTGATCCGCATGCCCGTGAACGCCAGCGCCGCCGAAATCGAGGCGGCCGCGCTCAAGGCCGAAAAAGCCCTGCCCTTCATCGCGGGCAAGACCGTGAAGAAGGTCATCGTCGTTCCGCGCAAAATGGTCAATGTGGTGGTGGCCTGATCCGACACACCCGTTGGAAGCATGAAGTCGCTGACCAAACACCTCACTCCCGACGAACTGCGGATCCTCTGGATCCTGACGGCGGTGCTCCTCCTGGGCATCGGCGGCAGGATATGGATCGCCAGTCACTCCGGGTCTGCCTCCCGAAGCACCCCCACTCCTAGTCCTGCCTCCGTCCTGGCTCCCTGAATGGAACTCCCCCGCCCCAAAGACCCGATCGCCGATCTCATCGCCACGGATGATCGGTATCACCGGGACGCCTACCTCTTTTTGAGAGATGCCCTGGAATACACCCAACGCATCCTCAAACGGGAGGTCGGCAACAAGACCCGTCACATCACGGGCCAGGAATTGCTGGAAGGCATTCGCGAATACGCCCTGAAAGAGTACGGCCCCATGGCGCTGACTGTGCTGGCGGAGTGGGGCATCCACCGTGCCGAGGATTTTGGCGAAATCGTCTTCAACATGGTGGAGCACGGTATTCTCTCCAAGACCGAGACCGACTCCCGGAAGGACTTTCAGGGCGGCTACGATTTCGAGAAGGCCTTCCGCGCCCCCTTCCAACCGTCGAGCCGCGTGGCTTGATGGGGACACTTCCCCGAAACCCGCCCAACACTCGGCACAACTCTGGCTTCCGGGACTCCATGGATCCGGCCCACGCCGGAACCGGAACCTGAATCCTCTTGAAACCCAATGCTTCCCGCCCCGCTCCTTCGGACGTCCTGTTCATGCTCACGGTGGGTGCCATGTGGGGGCTTCATGGTCCCCTGCTCAAGCTCGCCTACCGGGCCGGGCTGAACTTCGCCCTGGTTTCAGTCGGAGAGTACGCCATCGCGACTCTGGCTTTCGGATTGGCCTGCTGGGTGGGCCGGGTCCCCTGGCCTCGGGAAGATCGCGGCTTCTGGCTGCGGATGCTCCTGGGCGGGCTGGTGGGCAGTGGCGTGGTGCTCTTCCTGTTCTGGTCGTACCAGCTGGGCCCCGTTCCGGTCGCAGCCACCCTGCTCTTCTTGTACGTGCCGTTCACTTCGATCCTGGCGGCCCTGGTCCATCGCCGTTGGCCGCCGGTTCGGGAGATTGTTTCGGTGTGTCTGGTCACCGCAGGTGCCGTGCTGGCCACCGACTTCATGGGCTCCACCGGTCCTGACAGCTTGAAGGGAGCCCCTCAGGCCGTGCTGGCCGCGCTGTGTTTCGCCGGGTTCTTCATGATCTCGGCGGGGCTCGGGAGTCGATCCACCCCGTTGTTTCGCTCATTTTTCTTCTCGGCCCTGTCGGGTCTGATCCTGCTGGCCGTGACTCTCGCGGCGGGTTGGTCCTTGAGCGCTCCGGGAACGGGGGTCTGGGGAACCGTGTTGTGGCTGACTCTTCTCAGTAGCGTCGGGCAAGTGGTACCGGTGTTCTTCATGATGAAATCGGCCCACCGCCTCGGTGGCGGGTTGGGCAGCATCCTCACTTCACTAGAACTTCCGGTGGCCGTGGGCCTGTCGGCCCTGATGCTGGGGGACCCGCTGCGACTCTCCCAACTGGGCGGCATCGCACTCATCATCGCCGGAATCGCTCTGCCACATCTTCGACTGGGTCCGGTTCCTGCTTCCGCCGCGTCGGAATGAGCGAATTGATTCCCGTCATTGATTTCTCCCCGTTCTTCACCGGACCTGTAGGCCGACAACGTGTCGGGTCGGAGGTGTTCAAGGCGGCTCACGAAAGCGGCTTCATGTACCTGAAGGGGCACGGGATCACCTCGAAACGCGTCTCCGAGGCTTTTGGTCTGGCTCAAAGCTTCTTCAGACTTCCTCAAGACTCCAAGGAGCGCCACCTGCGGACTGCCGGCAATTTCGGTTACCAAGCCTTGGCTCAAGAAGCCTTGGATCCCACACAGCCTCCCGACTTGAAGGAGGATTTCACGATGCGCAATGCCTCGGGGATCTCCGCCTCGGATCCGCGCTGGCCCTCCGATGCGTTCCGGACCGAAGCCACGGGTTTCTATGGAGAATGCCGACAACTGGCGGCCCAGGTGATGCAGGCCTTCGCCCTGGCATTGCGATTGCCGGAAGGTTTCTTCGATGACAAACACACCGGCAAGACCCAGACCCTGCGATTCTTGCACTACCCGCCCAACCGCAGTGTCCGGCCCGGGCAATTGGGAGCCGGGGCCCACACCGATTACGGGACCCTGACCTTGCTCTTTCAGGACAATGCCGGCGGGTTGGAAGTGCAAAACACCGCCGGCCAATGGGTGCCGGCGCCACCCATGCCCGATACGGTGGTGGTCAACACCGGAGACCTGCTGGCTCGTTGGAGCAATGAGGTGCTCCGTTCCACCCCGCACCGAGTGCAAGTGCGGCCGGAGTCGGCGGCGTCCGGACGCCTTTCCATCGCCTTTTTCAGCGATCCCGATCCCGAGGTGCTGGTACAAACGATCCCCTCCTGCATCACCGCCGATCGGCCCGCCCGTCACGCTGCAATCCTGGCCGGAGCGCACATCGAGGAGCGCATCCGCCTCTCCATGCAACAGGCGTCGCTAGCTCCCAAAGCCTAAGCCCCCGCACTGCGTCTCCACCACCCGGACTCCACCCGCATTTCCTCATTTCTGCCCCCTCATGACCGCCTGCGCTACTTTTGATTCAATGCCCGATTACTCCAGTCTCGGCCTGCCGACGCAGCGCGATGGCCTGGAGCAATTCGACCACCTCCAGGCTTACCGACGCCTGGGGCCCATTTATCAACTGAGCTTCCGGGGAGAGCGTCATGTGGTCATCGCCGGGATGGAGGCCAATGAGGCGGCCTGGCGCAACCCGGATCAGTGGTCGTATCACGAGGCTTTGGTCCCTTTTCGGGAGATGATGGGGCCGACCCATGTGACCCAACTCGACGGAGATCCGCACCGACGCAAGCGGCGCAACCTGCGCAATGGGTTCGCCATGAGTGCGGTCGTCCGCCACCTGCCGATGATCGACACGGTCCTCCGGGAGGAGTTTGCGCGGGCCTGCGCTCGGCCGGTCCGGTTGCACGATTTCTTCATGACGGCCCTCACCCGGGCCAACAGCAAGACCGTGCTGCACTGCGATCTCGATGCCGAGGCGTTGGCGCACTTCATCGTCTTCGAGGAAGAATTCATCTCGGGCACCATTCTGGGACCAGCGCGACACGCTCACTACGCGCGGCCCGACTTCGTGGCCCACCGGGAGTTTGTCTTCGGATTTTTGCGCGAAGTGGTTTCCCGACGCCTCGCCGGCGAAACGCGTCCTGACAGTTTTCAGGACATGATCACCGATCGCCGTGAACGCGGTGAACCGCTGGATCTCGAAGAACTCATTCCAGAAGCCTACCTGTTGCTGATGGCGGGCACCGGAAACACCGCCAAGATGCTCAATTGCGGTCTGCAACACCTCCTGGCCAATCCGGAATGGCTTCGCCTGCTAGAAGAAGAACTGTCGGGCTACCGAGTGGATCAATTCATGGCCGGCATGGGCGCCTTCCCCCGCCTCAAGGCCACGCTGATGGAGATGGAACGGATGTTTCCCGCCGCGCCCGTGCTTTCGCGGGTCGTTGAAGAAACCTTCAGCTTCTGCGGTTTCGAGCTGCCGCGCGGCACCCGGGTGCTGCACTTGCAAACCCTGCCGCACTTTCTGGAGGAGGTGTACACGGCCCCCTATCGCTTCGACCCATCGCGATGGATCGACCGCGAATACCCCAAGAAAGCCCACGGTACCTACGGCGGCAGCACCCACATCTGCCTGGGCATGAACCTGGTCCGGATCCACGCTCCGGTCGCCATCGCCAACTTGCTCCGGGATTACCGAGTGCGCTTGGGAGGAGAACCGGAAATCTCAGTGAACCTGAATTATGGGGTCCCGCAGGCCGCCCACCTGACGGCCGAATGGACCTCTCGCATTTTGACCAACCCTTTGGTTGCTCCTGCCCCGGTTGCCCAAAGTTAGCCATGGGGTATCCATCCAGCCTGTCCATCGCCATGCGAATTCCTCACTACACCGCCTCCGCCGATTTCACCCGATTCGTGCGGGCAATGCCCAAGACCGAGACCCACTTGCACCTCGAAGGGTCGACCCCCATTGAGCTGCTGCGGGAACTCGAACCGGAACGCTTCAGCGCGCCTCCGCCCTTCTGGTCTCCGGAATTCCGCTACACGAGCTTCGATCAGTTCATGGGGCTGTACGACGAGTACTGCATGAACTTCTACCAGTCGGCCCAGCGCTACCACGATGCGGCCAAGATCGTCTTGGCCACCTGTGCCGAGCAGGGCACTCGCTACGTGGAAACCAGCATCCACCTACCCGGATTGGCTGCGGTGAAAGATTCTGGCCCGGAGATCTTGGCTGCCATCCGTCAGGCGGCCCCTCCGGGCATGGAGGTGCGGATCTTCGCCGGCATGTGCCACAACGACTATGCCATGCACGGTGGGTTGATCGAGGCGGCGCTGGGCTGGGACGACCTCGCCGGCATCGACCTGCACGGACCGGAGTACTGGCGGATGGAGACCTGGAGCATCGACGTCTGGCAGCGCGCGCAAGCGGCCGGCAAGTCAACCAAGGCCCACGCCGGCGAGTTCATGCCAGCCCCCTTCGTGCGCTGGATCCTCGACAACCTGGGGGTCCGCCGAATCGAGCACGGAGT
>CANHYD010000174.1 GCA_947464705.1 Verrucomicrobiota bacterium
GAAACCGTGTAATCGCGTTCCAGCACCGGCTCTTGCTGACCCAAATGAAAATGCCGGTTGATCCAGTTGTAGAAGGCGGTGCGTGAAACCGCGTTGTAGTTGTGCGGGAAGTGCTCGCCGCGCTGGAGCATCACTTGGTTGGGCGCACCCAGGAGACCGTACAGGCGTTTGAGTTCCGGGAAACCCTTGGTGGACATCTCCTTGGTCCAGTCATCGGCAGTGGTCATGCCTTGAGGCTTGGGCGCGAACAAACCGGCAAACTCCACATTGCCTGTCCCCACGCGCAACAAGCTGGCGTTTTCGCAAGTGCAACCGCCTTGCATGGCCGTACTCACCATGACCGCCGGAAAGGAGAGCGAAATGCGCGGATCGATGGCGGCAAGCAGCATCGTCTGGGTACCCCCGCCACTCGCGCCCGTGATGGCCACGCGCTGAGGATCCACCTCGGGCAACTCGAGCAAAAAGTCCAGCGACCGCACCGCATTCCATGTCTGGAGCCCCATGATGCTCTGGAGATGCGTCTCCGCCTGAGGGCTGAACAAACCCCAGTTCTCGGTGGTGTTCATCTCGGGCCTTTGCTTGGCGAAGCTGTGGACCAATTGGCGGGAAAGCTGTTGGGAATCGGAGTCGCCTAGCATGTCCCACTGCCACACCACACAGCCCATGCGGGCCAACTGAACACACATGGATTGGAAGCGGCTCTTGCCACCTTCGACAAAGCGCTCCTGACCCGTGGCGATTTCATTGCGCAATTCGGAGTCGGTGGCCTGCGAGAGCCGCGCATCCGCCCAATGCCCGTGGGCAAACAGCACACCCGGCGCTTTGGCGCCCGCAGCCTTCTTCGGGCGGTACAAGTTGCCCGTCACCAAGAAACCCGGAGCGCTCTCGAAATGAACCTTCTCCACTGTGTAATCCCCGCGATCGATGCGCCCATAGATCTGGGCCTTGAGATCCGTCTTGGTGGGCATGGGCCACAATCCTTGCGAGACAAGGATGCGCTGACGCACTTGAGAGGCGCGGCGGTCCCAAGCCTCCTTGGACTCGGGCGGTTGAAATGGAAAATATCCATCCAGATCCTTCGGGGCTTGGAGCCGGAAGTCATCGGGGCGCTGGCCGGCGGGCAGCGCTCGAGGGCTGGCGGACCCAGCGGGGCTGTTGAAAAAAAGGGCGACGCCAGCCAGAAGGACAAGACGCATCGGGGACATGGGTTTGAGACTACCGTTCCCCTCGCAGCAAACAACCCCGGTAATGCCTCGCCGATCGGTTATTCGCGGCACGAGCCGCCTAGCCACGCCGCGAGTGAGTCTAAAACCTCACAGCGTCGCGAACACAGCCTCAGCGGTCCGCACTGTGGTCTCGATGTCAGCGGAGGTGTGCGCCGTCGAGATGAAGCCGGCCTCGAACTGGGAGGGCGCAAGATAGACCCCGCGGTCGAGCATCCCATGGAAGAACCGGGCGAACCGGGCCCGGTCGCTGCGCATCGCGTCCGCGAGGTTCCAAACCGGTTGTTCGGTGAAGTAGCCGCAGAACATGGAACCGATCCGCTGGAACCGCACCGGAATGCCGGCGGCCTTCGCGATGGCCACCATGCCCTCCTCCAACTCGGCCCCCAACGATTCCAGGCGGCTCCAGGCATCGGTCGATTGAAGGGTATCCAACGCGGCCAGGCCGGCGGCCATCGCCAGAGGATTCCCGCTGAGGGTGCCCGCCTGATAGACCGGCCCCAGCGGAGCCAAGCGGTCCATGAGATCGGCGCGACCGCCGAAGGCCCCCACCGGAAGACCGCCGCCGATGATCTTGCCGAAGCAGCTCAAGTCAGGGTTCAGCCCGAAGACGCCCTGGGCACCGGCGGCACCGAGCCGAAATCCGGTCATCACCTCGTCGGCGATCAAGACGGTCCCGTGATCTCGGGTCAATTGCCGGAGGAGTTCGAGATAACCGGGCTTGGGAAGGTAAAGACCGGCGTTGGCAGGCACCAATTCGAGGATCACCGCCGCCAATTGCTGATGGTGTTTCTCGAAAACAGACTGAAGCGCTTCGGGATCATTGAATGGCAGAACAAGAGTTTGCCGCGCGACCTCCGCAGGCACCCCCGCACTGTCCGGATTCCCAAGAGTCAGGGCGCCGGAACCAGCCTTCACCAGCAGCCCATCCGAGTGGCCATGGTAGCAGCCATCAAATTTGACGATGAGATCCCGCCCGGTGAACCCTCGAGCCAAACGAATCGCGGACATGGTCGCCTCGGTGCCGCTGTTGCAGAAGCGCACCTTTTCCACTGAGGGCACCAGGGACTTAACGCGTTGAGCCATGGTCACTTCCTGCGCGTGAGGAATGCCGAAGCTGGTGCCGCGTTCCGCAGCACTCTGGATGGCCCGCACAATGGGCGGAGCGGCATGTCCGAGGATGGCCGGCCCCCAGGTTCCCACGTAATCGATGTAGCTGTTGCCATCCACGTCGCTGACTCGCGATCCCGAGGCTGAGGCCGCGAAGAAGGGGGTACCGCCAACGGCCCGGAAGGCCCTCACCGGAGAGTTTACACCGCCAGGTGTGTGCTTGAGAGATTCGGCAAACAGGGCTTCGGACTGCGATCGAACGCTCATGAGTCCATGCAGTGTGCCTCCAAGATCCGATGCTGCAAAGAGCGCGCCATCCGGGATCCCGGTTTGATTTGATTTTCAGCGATCCCACCCAACCCGTATTCTGCCGGGACAGTCATCGGACCCGGACTTCCCGGCGGCCTCGAATCATGCACCCCCATCGACAGTTCCACCATTGCCCGCGCTGCGGAATACCCCATAACCCGCCGCCCCCAGGGGCACCAATGATCTGCGCCGTCTGCGGTTTCCGGTTGTACTTCAATCCCGCGGTGGCCGTTGCCGTCTTCATTCAACGAAATGATGGGAGCATCCTGTTGATCCGGCGGGCCAAGGATCCGGGAGCGGGGCTACTGGCCCCTCCCGGCGGATTCATCGATATCGGTGAGCGAGCAGAATCCGCCGTGCATCGTGAAGTCTTGGAGGAGGTCGGCATCCGAATTTGCGGCCTGAAGTTTCTCTGTTCGCAGCCCAACGAATACCTGTTCGACGGAGTGACCTATCCGGTGCTGGACCTCTTTTTCACGGCTCAACCCATCGAGACCGAGGGAGCCTGCGATTCGGAGGAGGTCCATGCCGTGGAATGGCATCCAGCGACAACGCTGCAGGGTGACGGGCTCGCCTTTCCATCGATGCGGGCGGCTTGGCAGGCTTGGCTGGAAGGCTGTGCAGGAAACGCTCGGGACCCGGTTGTCGGCTAGGCCCCACGGCTCTGTATTTTTTCGGACCGTTTCACCGGGTAAATCCTGCGTTTGCGAGTGCCGCCAGCAGGGATAGCTTGCCTCGGTGATTCGCAATGTGATCTTCGATTGGTCCGGAACGCTGGTGGACGATCTTCCAGCCGTCTGGCGGGCCTCGAACCATGCGCTGCAACAGGCAGGAGTGCCGGTGATGCCTCTGGAGGAGTTTCGACGAGAGTTCCGTTTGCCGGCTCGAGACTTCTACATGGAACGCGTGCCGAAGGAATCGCTTCCCGAATTGGAGGGCTGGTTCTTGGAGGGATTCAAGTTGGTCCAAGACACGGTCACGCCACTGCCGCACGCTCGGGAATTTTTGGAGTTTTGTCGTCAGCAGGGACTCCGCACCTTCCTCCTCAGTGCGGTGCATCCCACCTTGTTTGCTCAACAAGAAAAGACCTCGGGCTTTGGTCCATTCCTCGACAAGACCTACCTGGGTGCCCAAGACAAAAAGAACCTGATCGGACAAATTCTACGGGACAATGAACTGGACCCAACGCAAACCGTCTTCATTGGCGATATGCAGCACGATATCGAAACCGCTCACCACGGTGGTGTGAAGTCCGTGGGTGTCCTGACCGGTTACGACAGCCTCGACAAGCTGCGGGAGTCCAAGCCGCACCTCATTGTCGAACATCTGTCCGAACTCCGCCGCCACTTGGAGGCCAATCAATTGCGCTTGGAGCCGGGACCTGCAGCGCGTTCCGCTTTTCCGATTCCGACAGTCGGAGCCCTGATCCGGGACGAGTCGGGCCGCATGCTCCTATTCAAGACGGCCAAATGGTCTGGCCTGTGGGGAATTCCCGGCGGCAAAATCGAATGGGGTGAATCCTCCGAGGCGGCTCTCCGGCGCGAGGTTCGCGAAGAGACCGGCTTAGAGATCGATCGGATCCAATTCGTGATGGTCCAAGACTCGATCGCCTCCACCGAGTTTTATCGGGAGGCCCATTTCATCTTGCTCAACTACACCTGCGTGGCCCTGCCCGGCCAGTCGGTGACTTTGAATGAAGAGGCTCAGGACTTTGCCTGGGTAGATTGGGAGCAGGCCTTCGGACTCCCACTCAACACCCCAACCCGTCGATTGCTGGAAATGGTCCAGGCAGGTTGAGCCCCCCGATTTTCATGGACATCATCACCCTTCAAGACCTCGAGGTCTTTTACCATATCGGCGTGCCAGACGAGGAACGGGTTCATCCCCAACGCCTCTTGATCAGCGTGGAAATGGAAACCGACATCACACTGGCCGCTGCCGGCGATGACCTGAATCACACGATCAATTACTACGCCGTCAGCCAACGGTTACTCAGCCTCGGCAAAGGAAGGTCGTGGAGGTTGCTGGAAACCTTGGCTGTCCACATCGCAGAAATGGTCCTCCGCGATTTTGGACCACGCCGCGTGCACGTCGAAATCAAGAAATTCATCATCCCAGAAGCCCGCCACGTCTCGGTTCGGATCAGTCGGCCTCGGTGAACTGGTCCGGCAACCCCCGAAAAGCGACTTGTCAGGACGAATTGAACCGTCAATTTCGCGCCCTCAGCCGGCCTCAAAAGCGTCCCTTTTCAGAGCCAGCGTATGAAAACGGTATCTCATGGAAGAACACATCGAGGTTGAGGGAAAGGTGATCGCAGTTCTGGCCGGGACCATGTTCCGCGTTGAACTCGATAATAAACACATCGTCTTGGCGACGATCTCCGGCAAGATGCGCAAGCGTTTCGTGCGCCTGACACCGGGCGATCGGGTGAAGATGAAAATGTCCCCTTACGACCTCAACAAGGCCCGGATCATCTGGCGCATCGGATGATCGGCTGAGGCCAACCCGATGACCCGCTCGGTGACTCTCCCGAGCCACCGAGTCACCGAGCAAAACTCCGAGCGGATTACTGGACCTCGACGCCGACAGCAGCGTCTTCTTCTTGCGACTCGCTGATCACCGGAGCGATGGCCTGCAGCTTGTCCTTTTCGGCCAGGTTGATGAGCTTGACGCCCATGGTGTTACGGCCCGCTTCGCGGATTCCCTTCACCGGGATTCGGACCATTTGGCCACCCGATGTGATGAGCATCAGCTCGTCGGAATCACGAACGGTCAGTGCTCCCACCACGTTGCCGGTCTTGTCACCGGTCTTCATGGTGATAATCCCCTTACCGCCACGGCTCTGCTGTCGGTACTCCTCGAAGTCCGTCCGCTTGCCGATACCATTTCCGCCGGCCACCAACAGTGTGGCATCCGGATCCACGAGGGCCAAGGCGACCAC